>CAZMEF010000005.1:0-18953 GCA_964565305.1 uncultured Eubacteriales bacterium
CAAGGTGATGAAGTATTCCCTGTCGAACGCCGCGGCGCAGATGGCGGAAGAGGCGTGGAACAAGTACGTCATTGGCCAGGGGCTGAAGCCCGGAGATGTGCCTTCCGATACCATGGAGTCTGAGAAGTGGATTAACCAGGTTCTACCGGGGCTGAAGGCAGGTATCTACGACCAGGTGATACGAGGATACGGGGGAACGACCAAGGATGCGGAAGAACTGTCTTCGACCATCGAGAACTTCCTGCGCTCTCGGGCGGGGTTGAAGACCAAGTTGCCTGGCGATCAAGATTCGCAGATGGATGAACTACGGCAGATTCTCGGACTAGGCGGATCTACGAACAACGCGCAGTAGGGGGCGACTCCCTATGTCCATAGACCTGCAAGAGATAATAAGGCGGGCTAGAGAAGAGGCGGCGGCTCAGGCTAGATCTGGGATAAAGCCGTACACTCAACCTGTTCAACAACAGCCTTCATTGCCTGTTGACGATATGCTGAACACACTCCGCTCGTTCTACACGGCCCATGAGATGGCGAGGCAGGTGGCGGAACAGGCAGCACCCAAGCAGCCGGCGGCAACCGACTGGCGACAGGCGATGAAAGACCCGACGAACCCTCTCGCTTATGCAGGCGGTTACCGTATGCCCGCGCAAATGCAGAAGGACGAACTATCTAGGTCGGTCACAGCGGGCGTAGGTGACGTGTGGGCGAGCGCGGGCGGCACGTTGAAGTGGATTGGGGCCGACGAGAAGGGGCAGGAACTCCTGGAGAAAGCCGCTCCCCTCCAAGCGTTAGGGCCTACGGACGTTCCTGAATGGGGCTGGAAGGATATTCTGAACCCTCGCTTCTGGAGAACGACCATAGCCCGCTCCGCTCCCTTCAGCATAGCCCTCCTGCCTATGGGCCTTTTGGGTGCTATGGGCGGCGGCGCGGTTGCCGGAGGGACTTTCGCTAAAGCTACAGTGGGCAAACTGGCTATAGCCCTCGGGTACTCGGTGGCGACAACCGTGCCTGAAGCCGCTCTAGAAGCGGGAGGCGCGTACAACGACGCGCTATCAAAAGGCATGACCGAAGAACAGGCCGATCAGGTCGCAAACTCTACTTTCAAGAAGAACCTCGCCATGCTGGGTATCACCAACACCGTGGAGTGGGCGATGGGCACTGCCGGCGTTCCAGGATTTGATGAGGTTATCGAGAAAGGTGTGAAGGGCGTTGCCGGGAAAGTCCTGGCGCCTATCGCAAGAGTGGGGATAGCCGGGCTTACCGAAGCCGGCGAAGAAGCTTACCAGGAATGGGCTCAGCAGTCCTCCTTGGGCGAGGATTGGTCTTTGTGGAGCCCCGAGACCCGGCAAGCGATGATGGCTGGGGCCGCTATGGGCGGCGGACAGTCAGCGGCCATGAACACGGCTACCTACATGGCGAACCAAGTGCGGCAGAAGGTCGTCGAAAAGCTTTCCCCCGAACAGGCGCAGGCGGTAAAAGAGTCCGTTGAGGAAAAGGTCGCCCAAGGTGTACCCGCTCAGCAGGCGATCATGGAGGCCATGGACGAGGTTGCGGCTACGCCAGAAGGCGACAAGGCCATAGACGAGGCGGTCAAGGAGATAGTAGGGCCGCAAGCCACTACCCAGCAGCAGACCACTTCGCAAAGCCAGTTGAAGGTTCCCACCGAGGGACCGCAGTCCGCAATCCAAGTGGGGCAGGTGGTCTATCACCCGCAAACGGGCGAGGCGTTGACGGTCGTTGACGCCACGGATCCCGCAACGCTCAAGGCGAAGAACGGACAGGGCGCGGAGATCACCATCGGGAAGGGCGTTGTGCTACTCCAGCCGGGGGCACAAGGCGAACTACCTACAGCCCCCGCCGTAGCGACCCAGCAAGCCCAGGAAGGCGTTTCGCAAGCGCCCCCTAGCGATTCCCCGTTGCCTCAGACGAAGGCTCCTGCGCCCTCTCCTGGCGTCGTATCGGGAGTCAAAGCGGGAGACACCGTGTTTTTGAACGGGAGCCCGCTGACCGTAGTGAACACGGGCGACCGGTCTCTGTTGACCGTCAGAAATGAGCAGGGCGCGGAGTTCAAGGTGGGTAGGGGCGCGGTTAGTACCGAGGCTCCCAAGACGGAACCTACTGCCGAACCTGCTAAACAGCCTCACCAAATGACCTTGGAAGAATTCAAGCAATCTGCCTTGGACGGTCAAGACTTTGGCATTCCGGGCATTGCCGAACAAGCAGAGGCCATGAGGAATGCCCTGAAGAACAGCGATTCGCAGAACATAGCCATTCAGCGGCAAGCGTTTGATAAGTTCATGGATACACAACACATGCTGGCGACCTTGAAAGAAACTGGTCAGGCGACCACCGCCAAGGAAGAGTCTGCCAAGCAAACTAGCGGCATAGAGGTTCCCGGTTGGGACGTTAAGGCCGATGCTTTCCTTGGGAAAGACCAAAGCGGGAACGACTATTACGCCAGAGAAGGGCAGGTCTACAAAGTACAAGACGGCTCTACGAGGCTTTATGGTCCTTTGAACCAGTGGGAGTCCATGGCCAAGCAGGATGGTTTAACCATCAAAACCGACCCTTCACCTGTAGATGCTACCCCCGAGGGGGTAGCGCAAGTGGAAAAGGAACGTCCTGTCAGATCAGCGGATACTATCAAGCCTGTTGCGACCGCAGCAGAGTCCGCGACCGAACCTGACGCCACAAGAGCAATCGAATCAGGCGACGAGGCTCCCGAGGCGGTCGAGAAGCCAAAACCCACCATTGCGCCTGCGGCAGACGCTCCTGCTACAAAGCCAGCTGAATCCCGGAACACCGGCAAGACCGGAGAGTCGCCTGCTGTTCAAAAGGGGAAACCAATAGGCGGCGACAGGGTTTTGGTAACATTCAAGGATGGCACATGGGAAATTGGTACTTACAATGGTTGGTACGAGTATTATGATTCGGCAAGCCGCAAATACGCAGCAAATCACATAATTGAGTTCGATGACGGAACCCATGGCTATGAGATTGCAAAGGTTCAAAAGCTGGCTGAACAAACGAACAAGCCTGTTGCTGAACCTGCCAAAGGGGAAATCACTGCCCCAAAGGCTGAACTTACTAGTGATGTTTGGCGCATGACTTCCAAGGAATTCGAGGCGCTACCAACTACCCAGCGCCCCAGCGTGAAAACCCATCGCGAGTTGATCGAACAGGCCATTGCAGAGCGCAAGCCGGTTCCAACCAAAGTGCTAGACGAATATCCCGATCTGGAGTTTTCCGAGACTATCCCCGAGGAACTTAGGGGCGAATTAACATCTGAGATGAGCCAGGATCGGTCAGACGATCTTTATAGCCAGATGGTAGCGGACGATAGGCAAAACTCGATGGAGCCTGCCAAAAAGGGTTTCGTCAAACCAAAAAAGACCATCAAGGCGTATAAGTTGTTTAGGACATTGGCCACAAGACCGGGGGAGATATTCCCGCTGTTCATAGGCAAAACGAAACCGACGCCGGTGGGAGAATGGGTTCCGGCAGAGTTTCTTCCCACAAAAGGCTACGCCAAAAGACCCGGATGGCACACCGGAATATTGCCTTATGCACCGCACCTGATGAAAAAAGATGGCTCAATGCCCAAGGACAGAGTTTGGGCGGAAGTTGAATTGCCTGCGGACGTAGATTGGCAAAGTGTCGCGGATCAGTCGAAGACCAAAGACATTCGGGACAAGATCCCGGAAGGCGGGTATTACAGGTTTCGGACCAACAAAATGCAAGGCGGGTTTTGGAATATTGGCGGGGCGCTTAAGGTAAATAGGATACTGTCAGACAATGAAGTGACCGCCATATTGAAGGAAGGAGGAATAACCAGTGCCACTACCGAAGGACGTGAGGAAGGATCTGAACGAGCGGACACGATTGGCAGAAGAGATCGTGATGCGAAAGAACTTGACGCCGGAACAGGGCGGGAAATTGCTCCGCTTGCCTACAAATATTCTGAAGAAGTTAGCGGAAGACGCCAAGAGCAAATAGAGAGAGCCCTTGATGAATTGCCGTTCGAGGTGCGCCGGTTTGCTTCTGAGTTCGTCACATTTATGGACGCTGGGGCAGATAAAGGCGTAATAAGGTCTTCTTTGGTTCGACCGCCAATTGCCACCTGTCGGTACGTCAAGGACGCACTAACCGTAAAAGACGAGTTGCAGGTCATAATACACCGGTGGGATCGTTTCAGTTCCGCAACTTTGGCACATGAAATAGCACACGGCGTTTTTTGGCAGATGGATTCCTCAGAGCGAGAGAATCTAATGGAGTCCTTGTTCGCCGACGAAGAGGCCAAGGTTTTAGAATGGTTTAAGGGTAGCAAGCACGACGCTAATTGGTATTGGAACCAATTGAAACACATCATACGCTTGATGGACCCCATTCGCGACAGCCCATTCTACAATTTGGGCACCCTCCGGAACACCGCCCATCCAGCAGCAAAGATGCTCGGGGATGTATTCTCCGATGAGTCCGGTGGCAACACTCTGTTCCACGAACACCTTTTGATACGGATGGCCATAACCCAGGCCGGAGGGCGCAACCATTTTCGAGCGCACGACGCTTACTTGTCGTTGATTGACTCTGAGGTGTTCGCATATCGGGTGGGCCGAAAACCTGCCATACTTGGTCAATATCTTGGCGATTGGCGAACACGTTCGCAGGTCCACTGGTCGAACCGGCAGGCACAGGGATATGGATACAATCTGCTTTCCTTTATGCAAAAAGCCGAAGAGGAAGCCGTAACCACCGCTGTTCAGGCGAAGAAGTCCGGCAACTGGTATCCCCTATACATCACTCTTGACGGCAAACAATGGTATGGTCAACTACCATACCGCACGAAGGCCGAAGCCATTGCCAGGGCAGAAGGGTTTAGGGCTTTCCAGCAAAAACAGGCAAGGAAGACGGCACCTCCGAAGACAACTGCTCAGAAGGAACCTTGGAAGATGACGCGCAGAGAATTCGAGGACTATACGAAAACACTCCGCAAACAGGCGCAGGAATCTGCTGAATATCAGGCGCTAAATGAGCGTGGACGCGAGATCGAGGTTGAACGTCGCAAGATTGCGGAGGGTATCCTCGAACGACTGCTTCCTGGTGCGGAAAAGCGCCGACAAGTAGGCGGGACACCGATGCAAGCCAAGATCCGTTTTGCATTGCAGGACCTTCGTGGAGGCCGCTGGGGAGACAACATTCGTTTTGTTCTCTCTTATGGGCGCCATAGGATGGATGTTGCGAAAGAGGTCCGACCGCTGTACGAACAGTTTGATGCGCTAGATAAGGAACTTCGGCAAATAGAGAAGGAACAAGGTCAACTCTTGGAGCCCCCCGACCGGGAAGAGCTTGTGCGAAAAGCCGCCGAAGAGGGCAAAAAGATACCCGAAGAAGTCATGGCAGAGTTCCCGATCCTTGACGCAATACTCCAGGGCGAATCGCTGTTGCAGATGACCAGGGCAGAATACCTTGCCAAACACCCCGGTCGTGCAAGGACGCATTCCGTAGGCGTAGAAATGGCGCTCCTGCAAGGCAAACTCGTTCCGCGGCATGTGGTCGAGGATTTCATCCGTCACGAAGGGATAGAGGCGTTCCCCGCCAATCGTCAAGCCGATTACCCCGGCCTTCTGGAGTCACTTAGGAAGGCTCCCGAAGCCAAGGAAATCCCCATTCCCGAGGAAGCAAGAAAAGCCGGAGTCAAGGGTTCTCCCCGCGAGCAGTGGCTAGAAAAGCACGAGGAAGCGAAGAAGCCCGGAATCGAGGGTTTTGACCCGGACAAGTGGACTATTACGGAGAATCGAGACGATCCTGGCGCTTGGAGAATAAACACGCCCCCCGATTTTGATGCGGATTTTTTCAGGGTGTTGGGTTTCGATGAGTCTGGCCCCGTGCTGAAGCGGCAGGAAATAGTGAGAGAAAGCAGTTTGGATGTAGGCGCTAACCTTGTGTACGCCGTAAAGATACCTGCTGACGGCTATATGTACTTCTCCGTAGACTTCAATGGCAAAATGCGCATTTTGGACGCTGATGCTCTTCAAGGTGAAAACCTGGAAGAACAGGTCGATATGGAGTTTCTGGATGCCGCGAGCGTGAAGATACCAGAGAACCAACCGCCTATGCTGGGAGAGAAGCCCAAAACACCTTCTGCTCGCGAGAAGTGGCTGGAGAAGCACGAACAGGCCAAGAAGCCGAAGGGCACCATCATAGAGAATAAGGCTCAGGACGGGATAGAGCTTCGCTTTACGGGTAAGCCCGATGAGTCGGTGCTCGGGAGGCTGCGGGACGCCGGCTACAAGTGGAACCGCAAGAAAAAAGTCTGGTACAAGAAGGGCATTAACCAGGAGAACTTGGCGGAGGCCAGAGTGCTGGTGGAGGGGAAGGTGCTGGAAACAGCCGCCGCGCTAAGAGGCAGAATTGTAGATTTTCTAAGACAGTCCTTTGCCCAGCGCGGCATATACGTAAGGGGGTCACGAGGACGAATTCTCGGTGCGAAGATGACGCCAATCTTCGAAATCATCCGGGAGTTCACCTCGGAGGATAACTGGCGAGAAGCACCTGGACCGCGGCGCGAGATTGGCCGAGAACTGCAATCTACGGGTTTCATTCCGCCGACTGTCGCAGACCAGATAGCCGATGAGCTTGTCAAGGATCTGCAGGCTTACAAGGACCCGGGAGAGGTTGCGCCGCCTCAAACATACCGGTTCGACGATATAGCTATAGGAGACCGTGTGACGTTTCGAGACGTAAAGGGTCGAGAGCATACCGGTACGGTCAACGCCAAGGGCCGGCTTGACGGGGTTGAGGTTGTAGATGGACCCGATACCTGGGATATTCCGGTAGCACGGATAATCCGAAAAGAGCCGAGCAAAGAGGCGGAGATTTCTTCTACTCGGGAAGGCCCTCCGCCAACGAAAGGCGCGGAGCACCCGACCGTCGAAACTCGCACTCATGCCGCGAGGGTCGGAGACTGGGTTGCATCACAACTTGGAGAAGGTAAGCCTCTGACTTCGGACGCGCTATTCCGGGAGACCGCTTCCGTCTACGGCGGAACCATGGCCCAAGGCAAGTTCACGGCCAAGGATGCTTATGACTTCATGGAACTAGGAGTCAACAAGCGGCTAGTGGAGATGGGCCTGCAGAGCGGAGAAGGCGTTACCGCTCAGGAGGCTGTGGCGAACATCCAGCGCATAGAGGACGAGATCCTTTCCAAGATACCTACACAGACAAGGCGCACGACCGAGTCCGACGAGTTCCAGCAGTTCTCCACGCCCCCGAACATTGCGTACACGGCTGCGTGGGTGGCGAACATCGGGGCGCAAGACTCCGTTCTGGAACCTTCCGCCGGAATCGGGGGCCTAGCTTTGTGGGCGAAGGTGAACGGAGCAAAGGAGATCGTGGTCAACGAACTGTCCGAGAGGCGGGCCGGGGTGCTTGAAGAACTGCGTCTCGGGCGACTCTTCCACGAGAATGCCGAGCAACTGAACAACATTCTGCCCAAGAACGTGAAACCCACCGTCGTCATAATGAACCCGCCGTTTTCGGCAACCGCCGGACGCATGGCGGGATCCAGGGACACGAGGTTCGCGGAAGCACACTTGGAGCAAGCCCTGAAGCGTCTGGAGCCAAGCGGCAGGCTTGTTGCCATAGTTGGTAGGGGTATGGCCGATGGCTCTCCTTCGTTCCGGGAATGGTGGAAAAAGATAAAGGGCGAGTACAACGTCCGGGCGAACGTCGCCATAGACGGGAAGAACTACAAGAAGTACGGGACTACGTTTGACGTGCAACTCGTAGTGATTGATAAGACAGGACCCACGCCCCAGGGTGCCACATTCGTAGGTTCTTACGAGGACTTGGGAGAAGTATGTAAGGCATTGGAGGGGATTAAGAATGACAGAGTTGGACCGGCTGAACAAGTTGCCGGTCAGCCAACTGGCGAGACTCCGGCTAAAGAAGGTAGGGACGAAAGCAGACCCGAGCCTGCCGTATCTCCTTCAACTAGCGGAGTGGGGACTCGCCCAGCGGAAGACCGTCCTGCAACGCCCAGGGTATCAGAACCCGGAGGTAGGGTTTCGGAACCTCCTAGAACACCTGATGCTCCAAAAGCCGGAGTGGACGCTGAACCTTCTGCTAAACCAGGGACCCGACGAGGGGAACCCGAAGGAAAAGTGGCTGAACCCTCTAGAGTTCCAAAAGCAGAGGACGGTGGCAGAAGCGAGCCAGTACGTCCTGGACAGTCTGGTGAGCGCGCTGGACAGCGAAGCGAACCCTCCGAGGGAACGGTAGAGACCGCGCCGGAGATCGCCGTCGAATCGAGGGGCCAGACTCAGTTTGGCGAGGAAGTTCTGACGGGCGACGAGTCCTCACCCATCTACTCGCGTTACGTGCCCCAGAAGTTGAAGATCCCAGGGGCCAAAGAGCACCCGAGCGTTCTGTCGGAGAGCGCGGCCATGGCCGCTGTCGTGCCCATTGAACCAACGTACACCCCCGACTTGCCCAAGGCCCTAATAGAAACGGGTGATTTGTCCATCGCCCAGCTTGAAGCTATCGTCTATGCCGGACAAGCCATGGAGCAGAAACTCCCCGACGGTCAGAGGCGCGGTTACTTCATTGGCGACGGAACGGGAGTAGGGAAGGGGCGCGCGGTCGCGGGCATCATCCTGGACAACATGCGCCGAGGCAGGAAGAAAGCCGTCTGGATCTCCAAGAACATGAAACTCCTGGAAGACGCAGTTAGGGACTGGACGGCCTTGGGAGGAAAAGCGGAAGATGTATTCCCTATGTCCAAGATCAAGTTGGGCGCGGACATAAAGCAGGAGAAGGGCATCTTGTTTGTTCCTTACGATACCCTAAAGACCGGGCTAAGCGCGTCTAGGGGAGAACTCAAGAGGACCGCGGACGGTAATAGCGCGAGGCTAGACCAGCTCGTATCCTGGTTCGGCAAGGATTACGATGGCGTCATAATCTTGGACGAAGCTCACCAGATGCAAAACTGTCTGCCCATGAAGGGTGTAAGGGGAGTTAAGCAGGCGTCGGCAAGGGCCTTGGCGGGCGTGGAACTGCAGAAGCTTCTACCGAACGCCAGAATCGTGTACTCTTCGGCCACAGGCGCCACGGATCCCGTGAATCTCGCGTATGCCGAGAGGTTGGGACTTTGGGGCGAAGGAACGCCCTTTGCGAGCGCAAATGAGTTCGTCACGCAGATAAGCGGCGGTGGGCTAGCGGCCATGGAACTTGT
Organism: uncultured Eubacteriales bacterium; assembly: GCA_964565305.1. Taxonomy (GTDB): domain Bacteria; phylum Bacillota; class Sulfobacillia; order Fermentithermobacillales; family Fermentithermobacillaceae; genus DULO01. The sequence goes on from CAZMEF010000005.1 coordinate 9,233, forward strand.
CGCCAGGGATATGAAGGCAATGGGCTCCTATATTTCGCGGACCCTCTCCTACGAAGGTTGCACCTACGACACCTTGGAGCACAAACTAACCTCGGAGCAGGCCCAAGCGTATGACACCATGGCCCGTTCCTGGCAGATAGTCCTCCAAAACGTGGACAAGGCTTTGGAGATTACCGGGCAAGAGTCGGACGGTAGAGCGAAGGGCAACGCCAGAGCGCAGTTCTGGGGAGGGCAGCAAAGGTTTTTTAACCAGATACTGACGGCCATGCAAATGCCTTCGGTGATTGAAGCTGTCGAGAAAGACCTGGCCAACGGCGACTCCATAGTCATGCAGCTTGTTAATACCAACCAAGCCATTCAGGACAGGCAACTCGCCGACCTCGAAGATGGTCGGGACCTAGAAGACTTGGACTTGACCCCAAGGGACATCCTTCTTCAGTACCTAGACCGGAGTTTCCCTACCCAGCAGTATGAACTGTACACTGACGAAAACGGTCATGAGCGGTCAAGGCCGGTTGTAGACAGCCAAGGGAACCCTGTAATGAATCAGGAGGCGCTAGAGGCCAAAGAGAAGTTGATGGTGGAAGTAGGCGCTATCAAGGTCCCAGATGGACCTCTGGAGATAATCCTTAACCATTTTGGCGTTGAGAACGTGGCGGAGGTCACGGGAAGAACCAGGCGCGTAGTACGAAAGCCCGACAAGTCCGGGAATATGGTGCGCGTGGTGGAATCCTGGGGAGAAAGGCATAGCCTTGCGGACGTCGAAGCCTTCAGGGCGGACAAGAAGCGCATATTGGTGTTCTCGGAAGCGGGAGGCACAGGTCAGAGCTACCACGCCGATCCCAAGACCAAGAACAGCAGGCATAGATCGCACTATGTTATCCAACCGGGTTGGAGAGCGGACGTGTGCGTACAGGGTTTCGGACGTAGCCACCGAACTCACGAGACTAGCCAGCCCCATTACCGGCTGGTCACAACCAACCTCAAAGGACAGAAGCGGTTCATATCGACAATCGCCCGCCGCCTGGACCAGCTAGGTGCTCTCACCAAAGGCCAGAGGCAAACGGGAAGCCAAGGACTGTTCTCAGCGGCAGACAACCTGGAAGGGGGCCTCGCGGGAGACGCGTTGATGGCGTTCTACCAAGACCTCCACGCAGGCGAGATCAAGGGTATGGACGGGCGCGAGACTTTGAAGATGATGGGTCTGGAAGACCTCATAGACGAGTTCGGCAACTTGACCAGCGACCCCAAGATTCTGCGGGACGTCCCTAAGTTCCTGAACAGGATTCTCTCGTTGGAGTCAAGCACTCAAAACCGGGTGTTCGACGAGTTTGACGCTAGGCTCAGGCGCAGAATCGACCAGGCCATAGCCGCGGACGCTCTCGATGTAGGGCTCGAAGACTTCAAGGCGGACAGAATTGACTTGGCCGAGGAAAAGACGGTCTACACCGACCCGCGGACGGGTGCCGAGACCAAGTACCTGGGACTGGATGTGTATCACCGAGTCCAGAAAATGACGTTTGACAAGGTGCTCCAGACATCCCGGAGGGTTGACCGTTTCAAAGGGTTCTACCGCAACACCAAGAGCGGGAATACCTATGCTTTCTTCCCGGCCAGCGACAGGACGCTCAGAACCGGTGAAGTGGTATCGCGCTACCGCCAAGTGGGACAAGTGCAGGGCGAGGTCAACTACGTGACGGCAGGGGAGTTCCAAAGAGGGAACTGGGAGGCGCTTTCCGAGACCGAAGCCCGCGCATTGTGGGATGAGGCCATGTCGAAGGTGCCAGAGTTCCACAAGAGCAAGCTACACCTCATTTCCGGCACTATCCTTCCGATATGGGACAGGCTTCCGGGCGGGCACCAGAAAGTCTACAGGGTGAAGACGGCGGACGGGAAGCAGTTCTTGGGCAGAGTGCTTTCCGAACGCGAAGTGGATATTACTCTCCAAAGGCTGGGGGCCGGACGCGCAAAACAGGAATTGACGCACGTTCAGATGGTGGATCGAGTGATGCAGAACAACGCTATTATCCACCTGTCCAACGGCTGGCGGATAGTTCGCCGCACAGTGTCTGGAGAGAGCCGGCTGGAACTTCTGGGCAACAACCTCTACCACTACATGGGCGAGTTGGAGAAGGCGGGGGTGTTTACCGAGCGGATCAACTGGGCTACACGGTTCTTCATCCCTGTTGGAGAGAACGCGGGCAAGGTCCTGGAGGCCATCACCAAATACAGACCGGTGCTCACTATTGACATGCCCGATGCCATGTCCTCAGACCGCAGGGAGGCAATCAAGAACGTCAAGAACGCCAACAGGCGGGCTTCCGCCGACCTTGAGAGCATAGAATCCGAGTTGGAAGAGAAGCTGGACGCCGCCATAGGCCATTCCTCGGACTTGCGCATAGTGCCGCAGGCTGTGGCGAACGCCTTATCGCCTCCCAAAGGCATAGCGGACGTTGACGGCTACTGGATACACGATGAGGAAGTAAGGGAACGGTGGCAGGCGGCGAATGGCGTCCGTAGCATAACTACTAGAGAGAAGTTCATGGCGGCAGCCCAAGACTTTCTTAAAAAACTCACGCGTGAGTTCGAGCACCTCCCCAGGACAGCGGAGTTCGCCGAGATCCGCACGAAACTCCTAGAGCTTCAAAAGCAGCCCGACGTGCAAGGCCAACGGACTTTCACCCTCATGGAAGGCTTGACCCAGGAGGTTAAGGGGGACCCCGTTCTGTGGACGTTGTTCGAGGGGGGCGTGGTGTTCAATGACCTCCAGCGGGAGTATGACGCAGAGCACGACCTTCCTTACGGCATTGAGCGAGAGGACTTCGAGGGGATAAAGGCGGCACTAGACAAGGAGATCGCCAAACACCCTGAGGTGCAACGGGCCATAGAGCAAAGGCGTGAAGTGTGGAAGGCTATCGTCCAAGCCTACGTGCAGGCCATGGAAGCCATAGGTTTCCACGTTGAGCAAAGGTTCTTGGACGAGCATGGAGACTACCGGGAGGACTACTTCCACCACCAGGTATTGGAGATGGTGAACGCCGACTACGCAAGGTTCGTGCAGGGCATGGGGCAGAAACTCCGCACCCCGACCGGCAGAGGCTGGCTGAAGAAGAGAGAAGGCAGCGGGCTTGATATCAACCGCAACTACGTGGAAGCCGAGTTCGAGGTCATGGCGCAGATGCTGTTCGATGTGCAGAAGGCGAAGCTCATAGCCTTGGTCAAAGACCCCAAGTACAATCTGTTCGACAAGTGCAAAGCCCAAGCGAACGAAGCGAACCTGGCGGCTATCAAGGACATTATCGCCCGAGAAAAGGCGCAGTGGGCGAAAGCCCATCCGAGGGCAAAGAACCTTGTGAGCCTCACGGAACGCCGTCTCAACCAGATGAAAGGGCGTATAGCGTGGGCATTCGGACAACTCCAGCAGATGGCTGAACGAGGCGTGTTGTGGGACGGCGACCGGCACGAGTTCGCCCAGGCCGTGGCGGGCTTGGCGGGCATCCAGGACGTAGACCCAGACCCAACAGTAAGAGACCGCACGTTCGAGTTCCTGGCGGCGTTGAAGCATACGGAGCATGAGGGTTCCATGCAGGCGGCCACCGTGCTGAAGAATGTCTCGGAGCGCAGGGAGTTCATTCGGGAAACGCTGGGCGACGGCTACAAGACGTGGGACAGTATGATCCCCAAAGGCTACGTCCCATGGCAGCCCAGAGAAGGCAATGTGTTGTTCATGGCAAACTCCATACCCGAGAAGATAGCGGAACAGATAGCCGAAGGTCTTCTGGAGGCCCTGGACATAGACCCGGATGACGTAAGGCAGATAATGGCCGTGGGCGGGAAGCGTCCGACCTACGTCATTAAGGAAGCGATCGCCCTTACGCTGGACAACCTTATGAAGCCCAGGTCCAACGACCCGTCCGTAAAACTTGCCAGAGAGAGCATGAGGGGTTGGAAGGCATGGCAGATCCTCGGACCCACGCGCTTTTTCAAGGCGCAGGTGAGGAACGTGTCGGGCGATGCGGACGCGGCGTTCGTCGGGAACCCCTCGACCTTCAAGAAGGTGAGGACGGCTCTAGAAGAACTCTACCGCTTCTTCTACAAGGGAGCCCCGATAACGGGCGAACTGAAGCACTTCTTCCAAAGAGGCGGTTTCCAGAGCACTCAGCAGGTGCAGGATATAGGCGACGTAAACCAGCACAGGGCGTTCAGGCACCTCATCGAGAGAAAAGGCGGACTCGCGGCGATTCCCGAGAAGGCATGGCGCGGGTACTGGGATAATGCGCACATCGCGGCCAACTTCCGAGAGTCCATCTTGCGGTACGCAGCGAACCTCGATTACCTTGAGCAGATGGTGACGAACGCCGAAAAGAGACTGGTTTCCGAGGGCATGGCTCGGGAAGACGCTAAGGCCCAGATTCAGGATGCGCTGGACGGCAAGACCGTTGACGACAAGAAGGTGGCTAAGGCCCTTGAAGAGGCGAAGCCCAACAATTTCGGGGCCTCTATCCCCGAGGAGATCATGGCCATACCCGACATAAGAGACAGGTCGTACACGATGGCAAATCAACTCTTGGGAGCCTACGATCAGGTGTCGGTGGTAGGGCAGGCTATGGCCAACAGCCTCGCCCCCTTCTGGCGGTTCCAGGAAGTTAACTTCAAACGCTACATCCAACTGTACAGGAACGCCCTAGCCGACGGCAGGACGGGGGAGGTTGCCGGAAGGTCTTTGAAGATGCTCCTAAAAAGAAGCCCGGTGCTCGCCTGGAAGACGATGAAGTTCGCGGCTAAAGCGGGGTTCTTCTTCGCAATGCTCTCCGCCTACAACGTGCTGCGGTTCCCTGACGAGGAACGGGAGTTGTCGGAGGACGTGCGGTCCAAGCCGCACATCATTTTGGGCAGAAAGGAAGACGGTTCGGTCTGGTACTTCGGGAACCTCGGGGCGGTGGGTGACTTCCTGGAGTGGTTTTCGATGGACGCTCCGCTGAAGTTGGTGGGCGACTGGCTATCAGGGCGCATAACGCTCAAAGAGGCTATCATCGAGATGGCGAAGGCGCCTGTCAATAAGGTGTGGCAGTCTTTGTCGTGGGTTAAGTGGGCGGCGGAAGCGGTAACCGACCGGAAGACTTTCCCCAATGTCTTCGCCACAAGGCCCATACGCGACAAGTGGCTGTATTTGTTTGACCAGTTCGGGCTGGGAGAAGAGTACAAGCGCCTCTCCGGGCTTCCTCACCGCTCATACAGAGACAGACTCCAAAATCTTCTTATCTACTCTGACGATCCGGGTGAGGGTTCCTACTATGATACGTTAGACGCCAAACGGGAGTTTCTGAAGAAGATAGGCAAACAGACCGAATTCACAGGCACCATAAGCCCTAGGTCAAACGCACTCTACAACCTCAAACTCGCAATCAGGTACAAAGATCAGGACGCCGCAGAAAAGTACCTTGCCGAGTACGTCTCGCTGGGCGGGACGGCTCAGGGATTGCAGACCAGTTTGCGGAACATGCACCCTCTTCACGGGCTGAACAAGGAAGAACAGATGGTGTTCGTCACGGAATGGCTGGGCGCTTCGGGTCGGGAACGGCTTGGACAAGCAATCCTCTTCTACGAGAGGGTGCTCTTGGGGCAAAGGGCGAGGGAGGAAGATGTTAGGGAGTAGGGGGCGGTCTTACAATGGATTGGTCAACCATCGGCAACCTGGGGCTTGCGGGAGTGGCGGTCGTCGTTCTTGCGTGGGTAGTGGTTGAGAGGAGCAAGAAGGCAGAGGTCAAGGCGGAATCGCCTACGATCCCCGCAGAGATCTTCGCCAAGATAGTAGCGGCGGCGGTAGCCGAAGCCGTGAAACCGTTCAAGGAAGTTGTCGAGAACAACACAGAAGCCTTGAATGCGGTACAAATACAGATGGCCAAACAGAACGGCAAACTTGACCATATGGTGGCGAACACCAACCTGCTGTTGCAGAGGGATCGTGGAGGAGGGGGATAATGGCTTACAAGGAAATAGCATTCTGCCGGCCAAGGGACTATGACGTAGTGGTGCCCGGGAGCCCCGGCACGCTGCTGGACATCATGCGCGGTTACGGGCTTTCGTGGGAGAGAGCGGGGAACGGGCCGTATTTCATTCCGAGTTCCGGGAAGGCTGTCGGCCTCATAGCCGAGAGGGGCACCGTCTACAAGGACTACACGGGTGACCCGCAGGTGACGGCCAAGTGGCCTACCTTGTACCTGGAGGACGGCGTAGCGTCATTCGGAGCCGCGAACCACCAGAGGGCCAAGGAAGCGGATGCCGCTATGTCGGGTGGACCGATGCTCGTTGAGCGGGGCGGCATCTTGGACATAGCCTCTCGAATCAGGGACGGAGGTTTTTCGGGCTTCAACGCTTCGACCGTCACCTCGCAGAGGGCTGTGGGCATCACCGCAGACGGCCAGATAGCGGACGGCATATGGGAGTCCGCCACCCTGTACGAGGTTGCCGAGGATATGATCGAGCAGGGTTGTGTCGCGGCCATGAAGATGGACGGCGGGGGTTCAACGGGCATAGCCGTATGGGAGCGTGGCAAGGCCGAGATGGCGTGGGGGTTTAACGTCAGAAAACTGCCGGCCGTAGTCGCCATGCGCACGGTCCTCCGCATATGGAGACCGGGCGAACTGCCGAAGGTGGACCTGGATCTCGATTTCGGGCGCAATCTGACGACCAACTTCAAGCTTAGGGAATTTGCTTGCAAAGGGGACAAGCATACCTGCGGGGGCTGCGGGGCTGTGAGCATAAGCCCTGGGTTCGCGGAGCTCGTTGCGAGGCTCCAGATGCTTCGCTCGCAGGTAGGGAAACCCGTGAACGTCACTTCAGGCTATAGGTGCGCCAAGCACGACGCGAAGGTCGGCACCTCCGCCAATCCGGGCAGGGGGCCGCATACGACCGGGACGGCTGCGGACATCTGGTGGGACGGCGCCAGCGTTGACCAAATGGCGGAGGCCGCTAAGAGCGTTGGGTTCTCGGGCGTCGGACGGTACTACAAACAGGGGTTCATTCACGTTGATCTCAGGCAACCGCCTTTGGATTTTGTGGGATAGGCAAACTGGTCGGGCATAAGTCCGAGAAAGGGGATAGAGTCCATGAGTCCTCAACTGACTGACGCTCTGGTGAAACTGGCTATAGCGGTCATCACCTTGCTTGGCGTGTTCATCGAGGTCTACGGCGTGAAGGCCCTAAAGGCCAAGTTCAGTAGTGAGCAACTAAAGGCTGCGGAGCGTGTAGGCAAAGTCGCCGTGAACGCCGCCGAGGCACTAGCCGCAAACGGCGTGATCGACTACAAGAGCAAGTTCGCCGAAGCTTCGCGCAGGGCGAAGGATATGGCGGTGTCGAAGGGTATACATCTCACCGATGAACAGTGGGAGTCTGTTATTGAGTCCGCTGTGACCGCCATGAAACAGATCGGCGGAGAGATATGGCCGGATGAAGAGGTTACAGAAGCGGCAGAAGGAGAATAACGAGCCGTTTCGTACTACTATATGAGTGTGATCGGTGAAAGCCGATGGGCACCCGCGCGCTGGAGGCCCCCTGGGCAAGGGCCTCCACCTAAACCAAGAACCCATGCGCAATGCGCGCTAGAATAAGTGGTTGCCGGTTCCCACAGGGTTGTGCGCCGCGACACACATAGCGGCAGAACCGAGCCAGAGACAAAGGGCGGCTCCCTTCATATAGGGGAACCGCCCTCTCTGTTTCGTAAGCGTTCACTTCTTCCCCGAAGGCTTCAGACCGTCAAGCCAGATACCGATCGAGACGCCCACGACGACCAATGGCCAACTTCTCGCAAAAAGCAACACCAGCAGAATCCAGAGCCAGGTAACCAGTGTCTTGTGTCGCGCGATAAACTCTCTCACTTTCGTCGCTCCTTTCGCTCGGCAAACAGGTCTCACCGTTTCCCCTCGTGATTCACGTAACGTCGAATGCTGTCCAAAATAGACTTGGTCGGACCGGGCTTTGTCCTGGCGTCCAAGTCCACTTCCACCGTTTCCTCCGTCTCGCCGTCCTTGATGTGGAGTTTTACCCTGCGAAACCTGCCGCCGTCTATCGCCTTAATCTCCCTCAACACCGCCGTCCAGTCCAAGTCCTGAACCGTGCCCTCAAACTCTGTCCCTTCCTCCGTCTCCTGCGCCGACAAAATTACGGCCGTCGGCTGTATGAGCGTGGCGAAGAACGCCAACACCACCATTATCGGCACCGCAACGGGTTTCAAGAGGCTTAACGCTCCCACCTTCTGTCGCTCCTTTCACTTGTACCATCCAACGTCTTTCATCACGTTAAAGAACTCCACTACCTTGTAGACAAGGGTCGTAAACGCCCCTATCACCAAGCTGGCGACCGTTAGAACCGCCCACTGGTACGCCATGTTGCCGAACTCGCCCTTGTGCACCGCCTGCGCCACAAGCATGATCACCGACACGCCCATCCCGATAGCCATAATCCACAAAAGTGTGTCCACGCCTACGGACCTCCTTTCGGGAATGTGTTGAGCCATTCCCACCAACTGCGCTTTGTCCCGTCCGGATCCTTGGTGAACCACGACACGAAGGTAAAGATCGGCTCAAAGAACGAGACCGCCGCCCGAATTACTTCCTTCGCCAGTTGCAGGCCCACGCCTATGCACAAGACACATGCGAGGAGCCACGCCATGTCTCCTATCTCGTGAGCCTTTAAGCCCCTGAGCACTATTTGAACAAAGCGTCCGACGGCCAATGTCACCATTATGCGGACGGCCAATACCGCCGCTAAGGGCTCAGTTGCTTGCATTCCAGCGCACTCCTCTTCACGTCGGACAACAGCCGCATGTCGAACTTCAGTCCCAGGGCGTTCTGCTCCTTGATCGCCTTTCGTATCGTCTCAAGCCTTCTCCGGCCTTCCGTGACTACCAGTATCTCGGGGAATACAGTGGCTTCCTCCGCCCACCAAGCGTCTATTCCCCGCCGGCAGAGTTCCGTGTACTTCTGAACCTTGTCGAATCGGTTCTCGGACAAATCCACCTCCACGAACAGGAAGCGGCTCTTGTGGGTTACCGTGTTCTTCACTTGCGCCAGAGCGTCGCAGCGTAGTACCTCGTAGTCCTCCTCGGGATACCAGCCCGCCACCTTCTCCCACCACATGAGGTGTTTTACCAGCCAGCAGTACACCCAGTTCCGGGCTATGGCGTGTTCCAACTGAAGCGGCCTCTGCTCCGTCCAGTAGACCAGCGGACTATCCAAGGATGGGCGGATACGCTTCACGAGCCCCAGGTCAAACATGCGCCTAAGTCTCTGTTGCGCCTTTCTCTCGCCTGTCGCCATGTCCGAGAAACAAAGGCAGCGCACCTGTTCCGTGGTCAACGCCCCCAGCGTGTCAATGTACCGTAAGACCTTCCGGTCTCGGTGGGAGCTTCTTTCCACCGCGTTCACCGAATAACACCTCCTTCTCGGGGATTGTCTGCAAGGTGTCTCTGGCGTCCTTGAGCGTGAGGTTGTAGCACTGGACTTCGCGCTGTCCCGCCCACTGCCAGATCGCCCTGCCCTTTATCTCGGGGGGTAACCTGCTCGCGGAGTCATCGTCCAAGACCATCTTTGAGTCCTCGGGCTTTTGCATCTCGGGCCTCGTAGTCGCTCAATGCAGAGGTGTACATTTCTTTGATTTTCACGGGGTCGGTTATGAAGGTTATTTGAACTTTCTCGATAATTGGCAGTTCGCTCTTGAATAG
>CAZMEF010000005.1:18963-25003 GCA_964565305.1 uncultured Eubacteriales bacterium
CCGCCGAAAAGCATTCTGGTGTTGGAGAAGACGGTTGATGTGAAGATGCTGCTGCTCGGTCTCTGAGTGGCGCACACCACCGAGATCCCCGCGCTCCTCGAAAGCCTCACCAGCTTGTTCAGCGCCTGTTGTGATTCCTTGCCCTCCAGCTCCGCGACCTCGTCTATAACCAGCACGATGAACGGCAGATCGTCGCCCTGATACTCCTGGAGGCTCGTGACGCAAGCCTTTTCCAAAATAGGAATGCGCCTCTCGCATTCTTTGAGCAGGAATCTCATCGCCCGCAAGGCTTCCTTGTCGTCGGTTACCACCAAGCAGTGTGAGCGGAAGCCCGAGAAGTCCAGGCCGCCCTTGAGGTCAACGATTACCACCTCCGCTCCCGCCATCAAGAGAGACACCACAAGCACCCTGAGCGTGGTGGTCTTACCGGAACCGGTGTTGCCGCCAATCAGCATGTGGGGCTTGTCGGCAAGTTCCACAACCAACGGGCCTTGGCGTGTGACTCCCAGGGGTACGGGGAGTTTCATGCCCTCATAGCCTTCAGCGTTCCATGCGTAGGGCACGTTGAGCGGGAGAGGTACCAGACTAAGGTCCATGTGCAGGTTCTGCCCCATGAGCCGGAAGTCAATTTCGCCCCCCGCCTGTTCCTCTAAGTGCTCGGCTTTGTCCTCTATCTGCCTTGATGAGATCCCGGGCGGTAGGTGGAATACCAGGTGCCAACCGACCTCCGTCCGGTGCTCGTGCGCCAAGATGGGTTTCAAACCCTTCTTGGTCTCCATGCCCAAGCCGTCAAGGGCGTCCTGCAGCCTTCCCACAGATTCATGGCCTTTGCGGTAACGCCGTAGATGCTCAAATGCCCAGACGATCGAGTCCAAGCCCCGCTCCTCTTTCCTCAAAGAGTCCGCCTCCTTTCTTTGGGGATACAATGGCTATGCGCAAAGATTGAAGGTTAGAACGGTGGGGGACGCAACAAGAGGTCAGGAATGTGACCGCTTGTTGCGTCCCCCACCGTAGACGCTTTATAACATGCGGACCTAGCTCAGTGGCAGGTGGTCGTGCCGCCCGATTCGTTGGGCAGGTTTATTCTGCGCAACTTATTTCTTCTGGGGGTTTCTCTGGCTCGTGAACATGCCTCCATTTGCCCTGGGTTCTTGCCCGCCAAAATACAGACAGTTGCGGTATCTGAGTGTGGGGAGTATGTCAAAAGGGTCATCGTAGGTTTCAACGGTCAGGCGGTCGTCGAAGACCAATATGCGCTTTAGGAGCAAGGACAAGACCTGCCGCCGCTCGTCGAAGTCCAAGTGCGTCCACGAGTCTTCCAGGGCGATACGCGCCTCCGCCTGAGCCTCGCGGTTCTGGTTCAAAAGCCCCAGGCGGTACTCCAGGCGTTCGTACTCAGACTTGAGGGCCGACTGCTCCTCAAGGTACTGGCGGTTACGCTCGGCGAACTGCTCTCGGGTTATAACCTTGTACTTGTGATAGTCCTCGAATAGGGAATTAAGCCAACCAGATACCTCTTGGAGCTTCTTCCCCAGGCCCCGAAGAGCTTCTTGGGTCGAGGTTAGCTCGTTGTCTGCCAGCTCGTCGCCAACAAAGTCCTTGGTCCCATGCCTCCGCAGGTACGCCGTGAGTTCCTTGACCAACACTTTTTCTAAGCCTTCGGCGGCCAATATGGGGAGCGGGCACCGGCCCCTGCCCTGCGGGTAGCGGTGCGCCATCCGGCACACGTAGCGCGGGTTGTTGCCGTGCCCCGATTGGTGTTCGTAGCCGAACACCATACCCAAAGGCCAGCCTTCTTCCATGTGTCCGTCCCAAGTACATTCTATGAACCCAGTGAGAAGGTGCTTCTTGGTGGTGCTTCTGGGTTTCCCCTTTGCAATTATGGCCTGCACCGCCTCCCACAGTTCCCTATCCACCAACGGTTCAATGTCGATGGGGTATCTTTCGCCCTGATATTGCTGTTCGCCGATGTATATGGGGTTTCTCAGCATGTAGCGGATGGACCCCGTATGCCATACCCTACCGGAGATAGGTGCCGGGATGCCCAAGGAGTTCATGTACTCCCATACCCGTTGACAGACGTTGTTCTTGCCTGCGGAGAGCGCAATCTCGAACATCTTGGGCACAACGGGGGCCATCTCTGGGTTAGGCGCCAATTTTTTGTTCTCCCACTTGTAGCCAAAAGGCGGGTTGCCTCCTGGAGCCCGCCTTTTCTGAGATACCATCGCAAGCTTCGCGTCCTTGATGTTCTCGGACAACTGCTCTGAGTAGAATTGGGAAATGGGTGCCTGGATATTCCTAGCCAGCCTGCCGGCGGCGGTCTCCGTGTTGAAGCGTTCGGTAGCCGATATGACCTCGATGCCTTGGTCCTCAAAAGTCTTAATGATCTCCAGTTGCTCAGCTGCAGTCCTTCCGATCCGGTCTACCTTGTAGACTATGAGGGCCTGGAATTTGTGGCGTCTTGCCGCCTCCAATAGCCGCATAAGCCCAGGCCGCTTAGTGTAATGAATGCGAAATCCCGAGTAATCTATGTCCTGTTCGACGCAAGAGAGCGTCCAGCCCATTTCGCTTACCACCTTGCGAACGGCGGCAAGTTGCTGGGTGGGGGAAATTATCTCCCCTCGTCTCCCGCCTTGCGACTTGTCCTTGGACACTCGGATGTAAGCCGCGGCCTTACCCTCTGAACAAACGTCCAACGAGCCCTGGCTCCCTTCTGTGCGTGTTGATGTTGTTGCGTCTTGCGCTAACGGGCCGGACGGTAAAACCCGACCACTGCTCCTACGACGACCTTCTTGTCCAGGGCTCCGCTATATTCCGAGACCTTGATCTCTCCCACGGAGATGTCCGCGGTCAAGACCTGTTCTCCCTCCCGGCACTCTTCTTTGAGCTCCAGGAAGAGGATGTCGTTTGCCAGATACGTCCCTGTATCTGCAATTAGCCGAAAACCTATCACCTGCTCGCCGCCTCCTTCGTCGGGGAAGGGCGCGAGGCTCTGCACGTTCTCCGGTTCAGCCGCAGGGTCCTTCAGAAACAAGTTCCGTACTACAGGGACAAATCGGACGGTCACCGCCCCTGCGGCCAAGGCGGGCGGCACCTTAGCCTGCTCCCCCGTCCCCAGGAGTTCTGCAGGGTTCACGCTTAGCACCTCTGCTGTCCTCAGAAGCATTAAGTAGGGGGGTTCTGAGAGTCCTCGTTCCCAGTTAGACACCACCGCCTGCGACACGTCCAGCCTGTCTGCTAAGTCCTGTTGCTTCATATCGCGCTCTATCCGTAGTTGCCGTATCCGTTTTCCGACTATGGCCATTACCATGTGGGTTCCCCCCTTTCTCTATAGGTAGGCGTTGCGCGCATTGATATGGTATCAAAGTTTGTAGTGCTATGCAAAAGGTTATTTAGACTGGGACTCATGTCTCATCACGTATTTGTGCCCAAAAACTTTTGTTTTAGTCTCATTAAAAGGTTGCGTCAATCATAGAAATGATGTATCTTATAAGCGGGGTGAGGGAAACATGGGAGTAAAGACAGCACAGAGGCTGGTAGAAACTAAGTTTAGGAAGCCAGTCAAGAGTCTGGTACACAAGATGTACTACGAGCAGGGCATGAGCCAGCCCCAGATCGCCAAGAAACTGGGGGTGTCGGCGGGGAGCATCACCTTGTGGATGAAAGAGTGGGGATGGCCCGCCCGCAGGCTCATGGTCACGGAAGTCCCGCCCCTGGCGGAGTGACATGACGGTCGAGGAGAGGGTTTCGGAGGCTCGGAAAATCCTGGCTCTTGGCGCTAGGAGACATTTGGAGGCGCAGGCAACTCGTAAACCGCAGCCGGATGCGGTCACGGAAGGAGGTAAGGATGATGCCGGAAGCAGGAAAGTTCGTTAACCCCCACGCTGAGGGGACCCCGGAGGCCGAGATTTACCGCATGTCTGCGGCGCAAACGCGGACCGACCTTGCGCTTCAGAACCTTGAATCCGCCGACCACTTCTTTCATTCGGGACGGCTTGCTGAAGGCCGCCATTTCGTCTTCAAGGCGAAGGAGCACTTGGAATGGTTGGCTGACATCCTGGGTATGCCACCCTACAACCCGTTGTCGGATACCTTGAGAGCCAAAAAGGAAGGAGGTAAGAACTGTGAACAGCACAGTGAGCCTGTTTGACACGATACCCCAGGAGCAGGTCGAGACATGCAGGAGGCTCGGTGTCCACCGCCTCACCTACAGAAACTTTAAGCGGTTCGAGGAGTACGTGCTAGAACCCGAGGGCGAGAATCTGGCGGTCTACGGCGACAACGAGACCGGGAAGTCAACGCTCATGGATGGGTGCATGTGGCTTTTGTACGACAAGGACTCTCTTAACCGCAAGGACTTCGAGATCAAGCGGCTGGACGAGAACAATGAGCCCGTTCACCACCTAGAGCACGAGGTCGAGGGAGTGTTCGTGCTGGACGGCAGATCGCTCACCTTGCGCAAGGTGCTCAAAGAGAAGTGGACCAAGAAGCGCGGGGAACCTATAGAGACGTTCACGGGGCACGAAACCGCCTACTATGTTGACGGTGTGCCCACGTCCAAGGGTGACTACGAGCGCAGGATAGCGTCTATCTTGGACGAAGAGGCTTTCAGGTTGCTGGTTGACCCCCGTTACTTCAACGAGGTACTGCACTGGACGAAGAGGAGGGCTTTGCTCCTGGAGGTCTGCGGAGACGTGACGGACGCCCAGGTCATAGAGTCCGATGAAAGGCTTTCGGGACTCGTGGAGATCCTGGGTAGCCGGTCGCTCGAAGACCACCGCAAGGTGATAGCCTCCCGCCGCTCCAAGATCAACAAGGAATTGCAGGACATTCCCGTTCGGATTTCGGAAGCCACTCGCGCTTTGCTCGACTGCTCGGGCACACAACCCGAGCTACTGGAGGCGGAGATCCAAAGGCTCCAGGCCCTAAAGAACGAGAAGTCCGCTGAACTGGCTCGCCTAGAGCAAGGTGGGGGCGTGGGAGAGAAGACCGCTGAACTCCGTTCCATCCAATCACGGATGGCGGACCTGGAGGCTCAGGCAAGGAGGGCGGTCGAAGACGCTCTGGCGCAGAAGAAAAGGACTCTGCAGCAAGCCCAGTATGAGGGACAGCAGGCGGAACGAACATACAAGAACCTCACGCAGGAAGCGGAGTCCAAGGCACAGGAAGCGCAGAACCTTGGGCAGAAACTCGAAACCCTGCGCTCACAGTGGGAGCAGATTGACGAGGAGGAGTTTACTACCTACTCGGGTGATACCGTGTGTCCCACATGCGGTCAGGACTTGCCAGAGGAACAGGTTGAGGACGCTAGAAGGAAGGCCGAGGAAGCCTTCAACCTCCTAAAGGCTCAACGCCTTGAGCAGAACGAGTCCGAGGGCAAGACGACCGTCCAACGCAAGAAGCTCGTGGAATCCGAGGCCCAGAAGCTTAGGGACGAAGCCGCCCTCTGGCATAAGAAGATACAGACCCAGAAGGCTTTGTGCGACAAGCTCCAAGCAGAACTGGCCAAGATGCCCACGACCGCCACCATAACCAACCCCGAGCACAACAAACTGGCTATGGAACGCGAGACCCTGACCATGCTCATCGCGCGGATGAAGGAAGACTCCCAGGCGGCTGTCGCCCCTCTCCGTCAGGAGATAGCGGAAATCGCCTCCAAAATCCAAGACTTCCAACAGCAGAAGGTGCGCTTCGATATGCGGAAGCAGGGCGAGAAGCGCATTGAGGAGCTTAGAACGCAGGAGAAGCAGTTGGCGGCGGAGTTCGAGAAACTAGAGCACGAACTCTACCTGACCGAGGAGTTTATGAGGGTGAAGGTCAGGATGCTGGAAGACCGCATAGCCTCGAAGTTCTCCTTCGTCCGCTTTAAGATGTTCGACCAGCAGGTGAACGGCGGTCTGGCGGAGTGTTGCGAGACTCTGGTGAAGGGTGTCCCGTACTCTAGGGGCCTCAACAACGGAGGCAAGATACAGGCAGGATTGGACGTGATTAACACCCTGCAAAAACACTACGGGTTTGTGGCTCCTATCTGGCTGGATAA
>CAZMEF010000006.1:0-4212 GCA_964565305.1 uncultured Eubacteriales bacterium
GTTCAAGATAGCCGTAAGTTGCGGCGCGCCCGCGCCTGTCACTACTCTCGTCGTACAGATAGTGCCCGGGCCGACCCCTATCTTGACGCAATCGGCGCCCCTTTCAATGAGCGCCAACGCTCCTTCGGCGGTAGCAACGTTGCCCCCGATGATCGTTTTCTCGGGAAACGCTTCCTTTAGGGAGGCTACCGTATCCAAGACGCCCTTGGAATGTCCGTGAGCGCTATCCACGGCCAGGACGTCTACTCCGGCATCCACAAGAGCCTTGGCCCTGTCCAGAGACCCCGCGCCCACGCAAGCGCCGGCCAAAAGTCTTCCGCGGGAATCCTTGGCGGCCCCGGGGTACATTCGGGTCTTTTCTATGTCTTTCAAGGTGATAAGGCCCTTAAGGTGGAATTGGTCATCCACCAAAGGTAGTTTCTCGATCTTGTGCTTTGCCATAACTTTTTTGGCTTCACCGAGGGAAGTGCCTACCGGCGCCGTTATTAGCCCTTCTTTTGTCATTACTTCGTCGATTCTTTTTGTGTGATTTTCTTCGAAGCGGATGTCACGGTTTGTGATAATGCCGATCAGTCTGTCGCCCAGAACGACCGGCACCCCGGATATGTGATATTTCGCCATAACGTCGAGAGCATCTTGAACCAACTTGTCAGGGGACAGATAAACAGGGTCGGTGATAATTCCGTGTTCAGATCTTTTTACCCGGTCCACTTCTTGTGCCTGGCGCTCAATCGACATGTTCCGGTGGATGATTCCCAATCCGCCTTCGCGGGCGATGGCGATCGCCATGCGGCTTTCTGTCACTGTATCCATCGCGGCGCTTAGAAGCGGTATGCTGAGGCTAACTGAAGGCGATAGAGCGGTCCTGACGTCGACGTTCCTGGGCAGGATTTCCGAATAACCCGGTAGTACCAGCACGTCGTCAAAGGAGAGTCCTTCTTCAAGAATCTTATCCTCTGTTCTCATGCTTTTTGCCCCCATGGCTTTTTTGGAGTCTATCACCGTGATAATTGAGTGTCAACAGTTTAATTGTGAGACATTTCTTCGCGTGGACTGACGGGCCGGGCAAAGGTAGAATTGTCGAGAAAGGAGTGGAGGGTGTCGGGACACACTCCTGTAGCCGTCGTAACCGACGCTAGACTCAAGATAGCGGTAACTATCGCTCGCTCTTTAGGTAAGGCGGGAATTCCTGTCGTCGCCGCCGAGGCGATGGATGTGAAACGACCGCCGGCCTTCTATTCAAAGTACACCAAAGGGCGGGTCCGGCTTGGTCCGGGAGCCCAAAGCCGGTTATCAGATGGGGATCTGGAAATTCTCTTGGGGGCGCCACGGGGGCCCAGTGCCACCCCGGCCGTGATTATCCCCACCTTCACCTCTGCTGTGTTCAAGATCTCCGCGGACCGGGAAAAGGTCGGGAGTAGGGCGCTGACTTTGGTGCCGGAGCTTTCCTCTCTTCGCGTGGCCCACGATAAGTCCGAATGCTACAGATTGGCCAGGAGGATGGGCATTCCCCTGCCGTTTTCGCGTTCTCCGTCAGACGAATCAGTGGATACTGCTGACGAGACAGCGTTACGTCATTGGGCGGGGCAACTGAAGTATCCCGTAATCCTCAAATACAGATCGGGCGAAGACGTGGGACTCCCCGCTTCCAAGCGTTACAGGATCTGCGGCGACCCGGCCGCTTTCGCGTCCGCCTACTTGCAGATGAACGCGGTTCAAAGTGCCCCACTCGCGCAGGAATACATAGAGGGAGAGGACATTGGCGCCGCATTTCTTTACAATTCGAGCTCTCGCCTCGTAGCTTCCTTCACGTACAGAAGCATCCGGGAGCGCCCGAAAGGAGCGGGCCCGACCGTTTTCGCTATTTCCGAAAGCCACCCGGCGACGGTCGAGTACGGGCACAAGATCTTGTCGGCGCTTCGGTGGAGCGGGATGGCCATGATTGATTTCCGCCGCGGGCTTGACGGGCAGTACCGGCTTCTTGAGATTAACCCGCGCTTTTGGGGCAGCCTCGCCCTCGGCGTCTATTCGGGGGTGGATTTCCCTCTCCTTTATTACCGGTGTTGTCTCGGTGAGGAACCGGATCCTGTCCGGCAGCGAGACGGGGTGCGTGTGAGATTCTTCCCCGGGGACATTTTGTCTTTGTTCGAGTACGCGAAAAGTCGCCCCCAGGCCGGAACCGCAGGTGGCATTCGTTACGCGTTGTCCGAATCGTTCAGGCTTTTGTCGCCTTCTGTGAGAGATGGGTTCTACAGCATTTCCGACCCTAAGCCAGGGCTGGTACATTTGGCGGGAGGTGTGGTGTCAAGGCATGCGGGGTATTAGAGAGGCTTACAGAAAGATAAAGGACTACAAGTTGGCGCATCAAGCCGGGACCGTAAGGAGAATCGACAGAGTTCATCCCGTCCCGAACCGGAGAGTTGTCGCCATCACCTTCGACGACGGCCCTTGCGCCGGTCCCGCCAGGCCCGGCACGGAACCTATCACCGCCGGTCTCTTGAACGCTTTGAAGGATGCCGGAGCCAGAGGAACGTTTGATGTCATCGGATCAACATCTTTCAAATATCCTGACACGAAAGGGAGCGATGGCGGGCCGTATTGGAACGGGATCGGCTTCGACCATTACCCCGAATTCGGAGCGGACCATTTGGGCGGGGCGGTCAACCAGCCTGACCTTGTGAGAAGGATCGTAGCGGAAGGCAATGAGCTTTCGAACCACGGATTCGGGCATACGGCTTTTGGGCCCAACAAGTACCCCTATTCGTCTCGCCGCTACCTTTCGGGCTTTGATGCGGTCGTGGCGGACCTAGAGGCGCTTGACGATTACATACTCTCGCTCACAGGGGTGAAGATGCGTCTAGGCCGGCCGCCGCATTACATAGACAAGACGGCGGACGGGTTTACCTCGTACGACGCGTACCGCGCTCTCGGTTACACATACCTGGGCGCGCACTTCGACGGAGGAGGGTGGCAAAGATCTTCGGGAGACTTTGAAACCGACGTCCGAAATATGGTTTCCGGGTTGGAGAATGCGCTTGCGGCGGATTCGGACTCATTGAACGGTTCAATTATCTTCCACAAAGACGGATACAACATGTCGCGGGAAGCGCCCGCTTTGGAAGGGTTAAGGCGACAACTCGCGCTGTTGCGGAGGTACGAATACGACGTGGTTACGGTCGCCGAACTAACGGCAATGTCAGAATTCACCGATCTTTCGCCCTCTGATCCTTTGTATGTGCCCGCCAAGGCATTGCTGCGCGCGGGGTACGCGGTGACTTTCGCCGATAACAGAGTGCGGCCCGATCAGGCCCTCACCGTTGGCGATCTGCACATTATGGCGACACCTACGGGGACTTCCGGGCCCATCAAAACCGGCGACGCGGACGGTGTATGGCGGCGCGGTTTGTTCCAGGTCGTGGCCCAGCGTACCGGTCGAGCGGGTCCGTTTGCCCGCAACCGCGATAGGGGGGCGCCCGTGAAACTCAGCGAACTGATATGGGCATGCGAAGGCATCATCGACTTCGCTCCGGGAGACGAGGAGCGGGCGCGTCGCATGTCGCTTTTGCGGCAGGTGATGGAAGTGAAGGAAGACCCGGTGACCGCGACCAGGAGTCAGGCTCTCTCGCTCTTGGCGGTGGCGTTCTTGGGCGTGGACCGCGACCCCGACGCGCGGCTGGGAGAATGAAGCCTTAGCGGACCGCGAAGTCCCTGAAGAGGATACGGTGGCGCGCGCGGAGAAGTTTTCGAGACCAGGTATGGCGGCGTGGGGGTATGCTTGTTGAACGAACCGATCCTAAGGACAGTGAACCTCAAAAAGTCCTTTCATCTTGGGCAAACAATATATGCGGTGAACGATGTGAACCTCATCGTGGATCAAGGCGAGTTCGTGGTCGTAATGGGACCATCTGGAAGTGGCAAGAGTACACTTTTGGGGCTCCTTGGGGGATTGGATAGGCCACAAAGCGGGGATGTCATACTGGATGGACAGCGCTACTCCGCCCTCTCGGAAGGCGGACTCGCCAGGATACGTCGCAACAGAGTGGGGTTTGTCTTCCAGTTCTTCAACCTCATCGCGCACTTTACGGCGCTTGAGAACGTCATGCTTCCCATGAGGTTCGGCGGGGCAGGGAAAAAGGCCATGACCGATCGGGCGTCAGAGCTATTGGAAGAGGTCGGCCTCGGCGAGCGAAAGAACCACAAGCCCCTGGAGCT
>CAZMEF010000006.1:4222-24493 GCA_964565305.1 uncultured Eubacteriales bacterium
GGGAAACCTCGACAGAAAGACTTCATCTGAGATAGGCGCGATATTCCACAAACTAAATCGAGAGGCGGGGCAGACGTTCGTAGTGGTCTCGCATGATCCTTCGCTCACTAAGTGGGCGCACAGGGTGGTCGAGATGCAGGACGGGCGGATTGACAGTATCGTCGATGGCGGTTTGGGTGGAGGAGGACAGTAATGGAAAAAAGTTTGCTTCACGTAGATATCGGCAGTCTGTACACAAACGTTCGAGTCCTTTCAGTTACCCAAGATCGCCTGACAGTTCGACGAAGCGCTTCCTATCCGACGCCGCTACAGGATAAAGAAGGCGACAGGACCGCAGGCATCTCGCGGGCACTGGACGCCGTCGAACAGGAAGCGCCTTCAGGCGCCAAACCGGAGCGGTACGACCGTATTTCGGTCACCTTGGGCGCGTCCGGCGAGATGAAGGCCGCGTGCGTGGGGGTAATCAAAGGGATCACAGGCGAATCTGCCAGGCGTGCCGCTTTGTCCGCGGGCGCGACCGTTACCGATCTCATCTCGGTGGATGACGGGCGACAGGACTTTGAGCGAATCTCGGACCTCAGGCGGCAGGACATATCGGTGGTCGTGATGGCCGGCGGGGTGGACGAGGAAGTCGTCGGACAGGGAAACCGCCATATCGTCAATATGGCTAAACTGCTCGCCCAAGGGGTGCCCCAAAGGCGTTGGGGGACGGAACGCGTGCCTGTCGTATACGCGGCGTCTTCTGAGTTCAGGGAAGAAGCTTTGAAGGCGCTCGGCGATGTGCCTGTCGTATGGGCGGAAAACGTGAGGGCGCGACTTGAAGAGGAACACTTGGACTCGGCCCGGCAGGCGGTTGTCGGAATCATCACTGAAGCTGTGAAGGGCGATCCAAGGTACAAAGGCTTGGGCCGGCTGGGTCTGCCCGATGTCCTACCGTCGGGTCACGTTACCGGATTGGCTTTGGAACGCCTCCATGCGGAAACCGGGGAAAACTTGTTGGCTTTGTCCCTAGACGGCGACGCCGTGCAAGTCTTCTCCGTCATGAACGGAGTCTTTTCGAGGACAGTAACCCCTATCGGGAAGCCGGACCCGAAAAAGGTCGCGAGATGGGTTCCTCACCGGTCATTGTCTGAGAATCTCGCCGAAATCATGGCGAATATGGCTTCACATCCGCGGCTTCTTCCCGCGACCTGGGATGAGCACGCCGTATTTCTGGCTATCTTGAAGGAGGCGGTCAGGGCAGCTCTGACCGATCACAAAGCGAGCGCCATAGAACTCCGCGGGGTCCACAGGCGCAGGATGATAAGCGAAACTTTCGAAGTGGAGGTGGCGGGAGGCGACACGCTGATCCGCATGCCCGTGGTCCATCGCATAGTCGTCACCGGCGCCCTATCCCGACTCCTATCAGACTCTTCGCTTGTATCCCTAGTTCTTGACGGCGTCCGCCCTATGGGAGCCACAAAGGTCTACAAAGATCCAGATGCTTTGCTGGAAGTTTCCGGGCTGCTTGACGGCGACGGTCCTGACGTAAACGGGACGCTTGTCTCTCTCGCGGTCATCGTCAGCGGCGGGCAAGAGCGTGACAAGCCGGGATCGGGGTGGGCTTTTATCGACAAAGACGGCGCCATCGAGGAGTTGCCAGTGGTGTCCGGCGAGATATCTCAGGTCCAGCTAGGCGCCTACGACAGATTGGAGATCGTTCTTGAAGCCGGAAGGCAGGAAGACCTGGGAGAAGGCCCGGGCAGAAAGGCGCTTACCGGGGTCGAACCGGGATTCAAGGACCTTTACGTTGACGGAAGGTCCAGGCTCGCTCTGGAACGCGGAGACAGGATCACACCTGACGACGCGCTAGTTTGGTACAAGAACCTGGGGTTAATGCCCGATCAGGTCCTATCCCGTTGGGCGGGGAGGAGAGAGTGATGGCACTTTTCGTTCCGAACGAAACGCGGTTTGAGAAGGAAACGGAAATAGTCCGGTTGCGGCCGTTCAGTTCCATCGGCGACTTGGAAGTGAGCGTGGGGAGCCAAGTCGGTCCGGACTCTTTGATCGGCACCTACGCTTCCAGGCGCAGACTGCGACATGTGAGAATTGAAACGTCGAGCGACGGCCTTTTGGCCACTGTCCTCGTTCAGGAAGGACAGAAAGTGAACAGGGGCGAGGTGCTCGCCTATTACTCATATTTCTTCGGCCTCGGCTACACGGAATACGTGTCGCCGTGCGACGGAGAGGTCATCGGGATCAGCCCTTCCGCAGGGACCATTTCCATTCGGGAGGCTCCTGTGAAGCTTCATTCTCATCTGAGCGGGGTCGTCGTCAGAACTGACGACGCGCTAGGCGCGTGGGTCAAGACGTACGGCGATCTGCTGAAAGGTGCTTTCGGAGCCGGTTACGGCCGCTCGGGGAAATTGTCTGTCAAGGCTTCGACGCCCGGCGCGACGGTATCAACCAGAGACATAGGCGCGGATGATGCGGGGAAAATCCTGATCGTGGGCCGGACCGTCTCTCAAGAAGTATTAGAGGCGTCTCTTCGGTACCGCGTCGCGGGCGTTGTCGCGGGGAGCGCGTCGCACCGCGTTTGGACTTGGTACGATGAGTTGGCGAAAAGCCTCGATTGGGATGAGTTTCTTGCGAAGTACTGGGCCAGAGATGCCAAGAAGAAGGAAGCGGCTCCCGTCCCCACCGAGATATCTCCCGCACTCGTGCTTACAGAGGGGTTGGGCGACCTGCCCCCTGAAACAGAGTTGTATGAGGCTCTGATAGAGCGTGACGGCCAAACGGCGTACATCGATGGCGGCGGCGACGGGTCGAACGAGCCCGCGCTCGTTGTCCCGAAAAATGGGGGAGTCGTCCCTGACGGATGGACGGCGCGCCCTAGCGCCCCCCTTGGCGAGATCGCGCCGGGCATGAGGGTCAGGGCTTTTGGACTACAGAAGCCGGTGCGTTATGGCACGGTGGTCGAGCTTCTGCCTGAGGGTGAGACGGAAAATGGCTTTGCGGTTCCGGTAGCGATAGTCGTAGATGAAGATGGAAAAAGGGCGACGGTTCCTCTGTCGAACATAGTGGCGGGAGGGTAAGACCCGTGAGATCCAGCGAGTTGTTCCGGCAAAACATGCGGAACCTCATGAGAAAGAGAGGCCTGAAAGTCAAGGAACTGGCCGAGATGGCCGGCCTCAGCCCTTCGTATTTTTCCCTCATCCTTTCGGGCGAACGGGAGAACCTGAGCGATACCCATAAGGATGCCCTTGCCATGGCTCTAGACGTCACGGTTTGCAGCCTTTATATGCCTTTGGATGAGGCGCCTTCGCGAGAGGTCGTCACTGCCAAGGCCGGCAGAGAGCGCTTCACGATCGCTCAAACCGGTCTCGAGGAGTTGGAACGCGGGCGTGACTCAGCGTCCTTCGAAGATTTCCTGAACGCGTTGAACCTACATGACCCTGACCTGCTTGCAGCATTTTACAGAGAGATCAACTCTCTCTCCGATTCTGAGGCCAAGATACTTGGCTCGGTTCTTCGGAATACGGTATCGTCTTGGACGGTCACAAGGACCGCCCGGGGCGAGCGCGCAACAGGGGCTCCAGACGAAAAGCAGCGGTGGGATTGGGGCTGTTCCTTCGATGGTGACGGGCTGACGCACTCCTCGCGGCGCGTAGCGGGGGTTTTGGCCGCGATTTCCCCAATACTTTCCGATGTCCCGCTTCCGTATCTGGAAGCCGCCACATTTCTGTCCCCGGAAGATATCCTATCCGCAGTCTGGGCGTTGTCGGTTAAAGGGGCTGCCGTATTGGGCGGACCGGACCCGGCGGAGCCCACTGTAAGGTACCTTGGCACCATCCCTCGCCGGGTCCTCGGATCATGGTTTCCTTCCGAGTCCAAGCGTGAGGCGCTCCGTTCGTTGGCACAATATCTTTCGGAATCTTCTTCTGACGTCGAACCGGAAACGGTGGCGCGTCTGTATTTGGGTGGCGGCGAGGCTGCGGAAGGTCGCGTCTGGTTCCTGAAGGCGGCCGAAAGCGCCGTTGGCCGGCAGTTTTGGCGCCTTGCGAAGGAACATTTGAGAGTCGTCCTCTCTTTGGACGCGATCTTGTGTTTAGACTCCAGCGAACGCGCCGTGGCCTATCAGATGATGACAGGAGTTTGTGCCAACTTAGGCGATTTGGAGGAGGCCCTGCTGTACCAGGAAAGGAACCTCGGCTATTGGGAGAGGGTCTCCGGGAACGAGGATCTGGTGATGGGCCTACGTATGGCATCTAGGATTCTGGCCCGTTTGGGCAGGACCGGGGATGCGGAAAACCGGCTCGAGCGCGCTCTGACCCTCGTTGGGGCCGACGCGGTCACGGGGATAAGCACTACGCTTGATCTCGCGGGATTATTGGGGCGAGCGGGCATGTTGTCGAAAGCGAGGACCAAATACGAGGCCGCCTTGGACCGGGCTTCACGGATCAAGGATGGGTCTCTCATGGCTGAGGCGTCCTTGGGCCTCGGGCGCACCTACCTCGCGGCAGGCGACCTGTCCTTGAGCCTATCGTACCTCAATAGATCGCTTTCTCTTTCGCAGTCGAAAGACGCGGCAGTCGAAATGAGGACTCGCCTTGAGCTTGCCAAAGCCCATTTCAGCGAAAAGGCGTACGGAGAGGCCGTCCGGCAGTTGACCATCATTAAGGAGGACAACAAAGGCAGGGCGGATCAGGAACGGCTGGCCCTTGCCGACGCTTGGCTGGTCAGATGCCTTTTGCGGAACGCGGAGCGACCCGGCCCGGCAGACCCCGGCTCGAATCTCAAAGCTGCGAGAACCGCCTTTGACGCGCTTCGGGCTTCGCCCGAACACGAATCTAGGGTCATTTCTTTTCTGGCTCTTGCCGAAGCGGAGGCCGCGACCGGAGAGGCGATCTCCGCCAACTCGCATTTCAAGGAGGCCGTTCGAATCTCCAGGCTGTCGGCTGACCCTACGCTCGAAGGCAGGGCGTGTGAAGCGTATGGAGAATACCTGGAGACAGCAGGAGACGACCTTTCCAACGTCATGTTTGAGCGCGCCCGATGGGCCCGTTCCCGCGCAGAGTAATTCGACCCTCTTCACCTCACTTAGCCTGACCTTACCTAACCTAACTGGTTGCTTACGTAGGCACGGTCACCTCGATTTCCGGCCAGTCCGCCCATCGCATTGCTGACAGTAACCTCAACAGATCACTATTCTTAGATATTCCGCATAAAGTGACTATGGGAGCAAATTTGTGAAGGAATTCGCGGGCCGAAAGAGTAATGTGCCCCTATGGGGGTGAAAGGTTGGACTTCGTTCGCCTCGGCCGGAACGAGATCAGGAGGAACTGGACCAGAACGATCGTCGCGCTTGCGGCCGCCGCTCTAGCGGCCTGGATCCTTGTGGTCCCTCACATGATCCCGGAAGGATACCCGTGGGGCGTCGCTCAAGCGGAAAGGGCCTTTGTCGGGGCGGACCTCGTAGTGTGGCCATTGGGTTCCCCGGTCAGGACTGAATCGTCCGGTCCTCTTGCGCAGAACCCGTGGGAAGGGCGTGATTGGCAATCTCACGTGCTCCACTTTCTCCCCGGACTGCCGTCGGAAGGCTTTCTCTCCGAGCCGGGCTCCTCCTGGAGAGGGTTTCCGGCGGAGGATGTTCTCCAAGCCATACGCCGCGTGCCCGGCGTGTCGTCCGTCGCTCCCTACGTTGCCATCCCGTGTCTCTACGGTGGCGAAATGGCGATATTGCGCGTCAGGGATCCCATCGAAGGCGAAACCTATCCGCTTTCCATGGACCGGTTTGTCAAGGACGGGAGGCTCCCAGGCACGGGCATGGAAGCCTTGTTTCCCGACTTCGGGAAATTCCAGTCGGGTTCCCCCGGGTCCTTAGCGCAAATAACCGTGCCGGGGATCGTCGTTCCCGAGACCGGGTCCCAGATCGGTTTGGATTGGGACAAAGCGGTCTCAGTCCAACTTGAGATAAGCGGACATTACCGGGTGGACACCAATGAGGTTCTGAGCCTACACGCCACGGGGCCGAAAGAAGATTCCGGCGTCATGGGGAGGACCGTATGGTGGGACCGTCCGGAAATCGTCGTTACCTCCGAAACGTTCGCTGCCATTCAGAAGGACGCAATGGACGCCATCCAAAAGGGCGACCTGCCCGTTTACCAGTTGGGGATAAGCCTCGAACGGATGTCTTTGGCGAACAAGGTCAAGAGTCGAGTCGCCGAGATCATGGGGCCGGGTTTCGCTGTGTTCGTCGTCCCTGAACTGCAAAAGGGTTCGACCAACGTTTCAGCTTTCCGCTTTGAGGGCGCCGACGCGGGGCCCTTTGTGGAAGCTCTAAGCTTCGTGCTCGCCGCCACAACCGTCGCAGGCAGCGTTTTCATCATGGCGTCCCAGCAGCGCAAGAAAATCGGTCTTCTACGGGTCATAGGCGCCAAACGGCGCGATATCGTGCTGTACATCCTCACCATCGTGTCGTACGTGGCGGTTTTTGGCTCGCTGATCGGCTTCGCCTGCGCGAAGACGCTCTCTATCTGGTCGCTTTTCGCGTCTGAACTTACGTTAGGCGAATGGCTTTTCCATTCGTTTTTGGACCTCCTCAAAACCCTATGCATGTCCTTGGGCATATCGCTCTTCTTAGGCTTTTCGGTGGCCTTCTGGGCCTCACGCATCCCGAGCGCGGAGGTGTTGAAGCGTGAGTGAGTGGTTGGGACCCATTCTCGCGTGTCATGAGCTCTCTAGGTTCTACCCGGTAGGCGACGGGCTGTTTGCCCTTTCCAACGTCGAACTAGAGGTCGAAAAGGGCCAGTTCGTGGTCATCATGGGTCCGTCAGGGTCCGGTAAAAGCACGCTCTTGAACATTCTCGGCGGCATAGATCGTCCGTCACACGGTGAGGTCATCCTGTCGGGCAGGAAGTACTCGAGGATGAGCGAGGACGATTTGGCGGTCATGAGGCGCACCCATTTGGGAATAGTGTTTCAGTTCTTCAACCTTTTGCCAGAACTTAGCGCCGCCGAGAACATAGGTTTCCCCATGAGGCTTGCCGGCATGAAAGAGAAGGTGGTCATGGAGCGGGTGGCGCATCTCTTGGAGGCGACGGGCCTCACCGGCCGGGCCAACCACTATCCGTCCGAGCTGAGCGGAGGGGAACAGCAGCGGGTGGCTATAGCGCGGGCGCTTGCGACGAGGCCCTCTGTAGTGCTCGCAGACGAGCCTACCGGAAATTTGGATTCAGGGATGTCTCACGAGATCATGGAGCTTTTCGCTCGCTTCAACAGGGAGGAAGGGCAGACGTTCGTTGTGGTCACGCACCAAGAGGAGTTTTTGGAGTACGCCGACACCGTCGTGCGGCTTGTCGACGGGGAGGTAATCGAAAGGACTGCGCCTGAATGAGACGGCAAAGAAGGGAGTACCCAAAGACAAGGGCCAAGCCCGTTCTTTCCTGGCGCCTTGTCGCCTCGATCGCGCGCCGTCGTCGAAAAGCGGAACGGCTTGCTTATGCATTCATGACCTTCGCCGTCGCGCTGACGGTAGCCGCGTCGTTTGTGGTAACGTGCATGATCGGGCGGGCCGGAAACCACCTCGACGAACGCCTCACCTTTGCGCCCCTTCCGGTCGACGCGATGCTTTTCGACGGTACGGCGCAAGGGATAGACCCCGTGCGGTGGCAGGGTGTGGCGCAAGCTGAGGAGTTTCCGTGTCTCCGTGTGGATAGCAGGGTAGGGCCGCTTTTCGTCTTGGGGCTCGCTAAGAACGCGCCTTCCGGCACTGTGCTGCTCGCCGGTGACGCTTACAGGGATGCCCTGGGAGGGGGCGGTAGCATCGCTCTCTTCGATTCGTCGAACGGCAGACTCCTCGGCACTTGGGCCGTGGCGCCGGCCGAGGAGTTTTTGCCCGGGAGCAGCGCGACCCCTTTTTGGGGATGGGCTAGCCCTGAGTCTGTCGCCGCCGCTGGAAAGGCCTCTCCGGGCGTCCCGCTAACGGGAATTTCGTTCACGCTGTTCTTGAACGATCAGGACGGCAAGGATGCTTTGGCCAGGTCGCTGTCCGGGCTTGAGGGGGTTTCCGTTTTCATGCCCGAAACAGGAAGAAGGACGGTGGCGAGGGCCTTGAAGGCCGCCTATCTTCCTTGGCAGGCCGTTTCGGCGATTTCGGCGGTTACGGCAGCGTCATCGGTAGCTTGCGTTTTGGCGGTGCTGTTTTTGGGGCGCAAGAGGGTTTTCGGGATTCTCAAGGTGATGGGCGTAACTCGAGCGGATCTTTGGCGACTCGTACTGGCGGAGGCGACCGTCCTGGGCTCGTGGGGGCTTCCCCTCGGGATCGCGCTCGGCTGGGTTCTGAATCATACAATCGTCAGAGCGCCTGTAGGTTTCATCGCGTACGTGGCATCGGCCGGGCTCGGGTTGGCCTCGCTCTTTTGCGGGGCCGCGCTGCCGGTTCTTCTGGTCAAGAACGCCACATGCGACCAGCTCCTAAACAACAGACCTGTTCTCGCCATCTCCAATCCGTCTTGTGCGGAATGCGGCTTGTGCGGGGGGTTCTAGACCGAAACAGTCAGGCGACTTTGTCACCGAACGGAGGTATGAGAATGGCGGACCGGATTATCGCTGCCGACATCGGCAGCACAACCACCAAGACCGCCCTGTTCGAACGGGCGGACGGCGCGTGGAGACTCGTTGGCAAAATGGTGGCCCCAACGACGGTCGAAGCCCCGGATCTCGACGTGATGATCGGCCTGAGAAACGCCATTTCCAAGCTGGAGAGACGGACGGGTCGAAAGCTTCTGGACGGACGGCGTCTCATTTCGCCTTGTTCGGGCGATGAGGGGGTTGACGCGTTTTTGGCGACATCTTCCGCGGGCGGCGGACTGCAGATGTTGGTCACCGGTCTGGTTAAGAACATGACTGCCGAATCCGCTCACCGGGCGGCACTGGGAGCGGGAGCCGTCGTCACCGATATCCTGTCGCTCGACGATGACCGGGTTCTCATGGAGAGGATCGAGGCGGTGAAGAAGATACGCCCGGATATGGTCCTGATAACGGGCGGCACTGATGGGGGAAACATTTCCGAGGTCGCCGCCATCGCGGAATACGTCGGTATGGCGAACCCGAAACCGAGGTTCGGAGAAGACTTCAAGGTCCCGGTCATCTTCGCCGGAAACGTGGATGCGAGAGGCTACGTCGAACAGGCCGTCGGCGATTCCTTGGACCTTTCATTTGCCGATAACATTAGGCCGAAGCTTGAACAAGAACGCCTTGATGACGCACGTCAGGAGATTCACAGATTGTATCTCGAACACGTGATGATGCGCGCGCCTGGCTACAAGACGCTCGTAGAGTGGGCTCAAGGCGAAGTGAAGCCGACTCCTGTCGCCTTCGGCGAGGCTTTGTCGCATCTTGCAAAAGAGCGGGACGGCGACGTGTTGGGCGTCGACATCGGAGGAGCCACCACCGACGTTTTCTCTGTCATTGCCGGTTCGTTCTATAGGACCGTGTCAGCCAACTTGGGCATGTCCTACAGCACAGGCAACGTTTTGGCGGAAGCCAAGGTCGAGTCGGTTGAAAGGTGGCTGCCCTGGGAACCGGACCAGAACACCGTTAGAAACTGGGATTTCAACAAGATGATACGGCCGACCACTCTTCCACAGACGCTGGATGAGCTCCTGGTGGAGCAGGCCATCGCTCGCGAGGCGCTCAGGTTGTCCCTTGAGCATCACAGAAGTCTCATAAGGGGCTTAAAAGGAATTCATCTGAAGCGGATGGCGGGAGAGGTTTTCCAGCAGTTCGCGTCGGGGGCTACCTTGGTGGATATGATGGCCGTCGGGCTTCTGGTGGGTTCCGGCGGCGCCTTTTCATACGCGCCCAGACGCGCGCAGGCAGCCTGGATGATGCTGGACGCGTTCGGACCGGTGGGCGTAACGGAGTTAGCTGTCGACAGCCAGTTCATGCTCCCGCACATTGGCGCCCTCATGGGTAGTCACCCCGAAGTGGCGGTCCAACTTATGGAGGAAGCCTTGGCGCCCATCGGAACAGTGATCGCGCCGGCGGGTCCCGCCGCGTCGCACGGCTCGGTTATCTGTCGGGTTGAGACGGACAACGGTTCTTACCAGATCTTCGCCGGTGAAATATCGGTGATTAAACTGGGCGCGCGCAAAAAGACAACGGTCACGGTCACGCCCAAACGAGACCTGGATGTTGGCGCCGGAAAAGGCAAACCGCTCACCCAAGAGGTCAGCGGAGGCGAGGTGGGCATCATCTTGGACGGGCG
This sequence comes from uncultured Eubacteriales bacterium, assembly GCA_964565305.1. GTDB lineage: Bacteria > Bacillota > Sulfobacillia > Fermentithermobacillales > Fermentithermobacillaceae > DULO01. The sequence continues at coordinate 14,472 of CAZMEF010000006.1, forward strand.
GTCCAGGCCGTTGACGCTTCCTCAGGACGCCAAGAAGCGGATCGCCCTGCTACGGAAATGGGCACGCTCCCTCGACGCCTATTCCGAAGAGGCGCTAGAGGGTCGCCTCGCCCGAAGGGGGGACGAGTGAGATGGCAGTCGCGATAAACACGAGAGCGGTTAGGAACGCCTGGCTCAAGAAAGCGAGGAAGCTCAACGTTCCCGGCGATGTCCTGGTGAAACTCGGGCAGACGGTCGCTCCCCACACAGCCATCGCCAAGACCGACTTTGTGAGAGGCAATCCGAAGGTCATAGACCTTAACGCCGATCTCGGAGTTCACCTGACTCCGGAACTGATGGATCAGGTGTTTTTCAAGAAGGTTGGCGACAGGGTGACCAAAGGCGAGGTCATCGCGAGGTATCAGAAACGGTTTTGGTCCAAGGTTGAGGAAGCGAAGGCGCCTTGCGATGGCGTGGTGGAAGTCGTGTCCAGAATCCAAGGGCGAATCGTTATGAGGGAGGACCCGCGCACGGCGATGCCGATGACCATCTGCGCCGTGAGCAAACGCCTGAACGTCATGCCTTCAATGATCCGCATGTTCACAAGCGTGAGGGAAGGCGACTACGTCCATGAAGGCCAGGTGGTGGCATCGGCGGTGCACAACCCCTTCTTTGGCGAGGCGGGCGTGGATTACGTTTACACCCCGATGAGCGGCATCGTCGAACGAATATGCACGAAAACAGGTGAGATCACCATCGTTAGGGAGATCAAACCTTCTCAGGTCAAAGCCCACATCGCCGGAGTCGTCACAGAAATCGTGCCGGACTTCGGGTGCGTAGTCGAATCCAACGGGGCCTGCCTGGAGGGCGTCTTTGGCATTGGAGGCGAAAAGCAGGGGCGGCTTGTCGTGGCGTCCGACGGTCCCGGGGGGTTCCTGGACGAAGCCGGCATCATACCCGGCCATAAGGGCTGTGTCCTTCTGGCGGGCGCGAGCGTCACCTTGGAAGGGCTCCGAAAGATGAAAGACAGCGGCGCGGTTGGGGTTGTGGTAGGGGGCGTGAACAACCTAGACCTCGTGGAGTTCTTGGGGTACGAGATCAACGTTGGACTTACGGGACAAGAAACGCCCGCGTTCACGGTGGTCATAGTGGAGGGCTTCGGGAGTATGTCTATGGGGCAATCGGCGTGGGATATATTGGCATCGTCGGCGGGCAAGGTAGCGTCCGTAGACGGAACTACCCAGATCCGCGCGGGAGTAGTGAGGCCCCAGGTCCTTGTGAGTGAGGGTGAACCGCCGGACAGGGCCGCTCAAGGTCCTTTCGGCGACGGGTACGGGATGCCGCTCAATGCCCTGGCCAATCTTTCCGTAGGAGACAAGGTGCGTTGTATCAGGCAACCCTTCTACGGGCAGTGGGGCACCGTGGAGGAGATACCGGTTGAACCCGTGGAGGTGGAGTCAGAGAGCCTCATGGAAGTTGCCCTTGTAAGGCTTGATGGGTCAGGTGAGGTAGTCACTGTTGCAGAGGCGAACCTTGAGGTTTTGGCCGGATAGAATGACAAGGCTGTCGTGAGCGCCGGGAAGGCGGCGTGGCATGGTGCGCTCCGCCGCCTCCTGAACGTCTCCTAGATAGGGTTTTCGGGCATAACGGCCGTCGCCACGGCGTAAAAGAGTATGCCCGGAAAGAATCCGGTCATGACGGTAAGCAGAGCTACGCCCAGGCGGATTATCGTCTCATCGACGCTTAAGTACTCGGCCACCCCCCCACAGACCCCCGATACCATTCGCAGGTTCTTGGAACGATAAAGCCGCTTCATGAAAGCCACCTTCTTCTTATGGGTTTCTCGTAATCACAGAGATCTCACTTTTCGCAATTCATACTACGCCCCCGGCGACGCCCGGTAACAAGGGGTCGTCGCTATAGTTCCCGCGGTGTGCGCGGCCAATGAATTGTTCCACAACTTTGTATCTGTCAAATTACTTCTTGCGCATTTTGCTTTCCAATGCTAAGTTTGGGCTAAGACTAGGGCGAGAGGACGGTCCGGCCAATGGAGAAGATAAGCACTCTCATCAGTAAAGGCGAACTGGACAAGCGAGTGAAGGAACTCGCGGAAGAGATATCTCGCGATTACGCCGGAACTGACCTTATAGTTGTCGGGGTGTTAAAGGGCAGTTTCGTGTTTCTAGCCGACCTTATGCGTCACCTGGATTATCACGTGAGCATGGACTTCATGGGAACGTCAAGCTACGGCGCTTCTACTCAGACCTCCGGAGAAGTGAGGATCACAAAAGACTTGGAACAAAGCCTGGCCGGTCGCCACGTTCTGTTGGTCGAGGACATCGTGGATACGGGCCTAACTTTGCGCTACCTGGTAGACACGCTGAGAACGCGCCAACCCGCGAGCGTGAGAGTCTGCACCCTACTCGACAAACCTGCCAGGCGTCAGGTGAGGGTATCCATCGATTACTACGGATTCATCATCCCCAACGCCTTCGTCGTGGGTTATGGGCTAGATTACCAACAGCGATATCGTGGTCTTCCTTTCGTGGGCGTTCTCGAAGAACTGGATGAAGGGTCCATCCGCTAGACGCCCAGGGAAGCGCTTACGGGAAGGAGAGGCGAGATCATTGGAACCTTTGATTGGAGTCATTCTTGGAAGCGCGTCCGATTTGGACAAGGTTGAGCCCGCTTTTTCGGTCCTCAAGGATTTCGGCGTGGAGTACGAGGTGGCGGTGATTTCCGCGCACCGTACGCCGGACCTCCTTGCGGAGTACGCTTCAGGCGCCCGTCAGAGGGGGCTTCGGGCCATCATAGCGGCTGCCGGGTTGTCGGCCGCCTTACCGGGCGCCCTTGCGGCCGCCGTCGATCTGCCTGTCGTAGGGCTCCCGCTTGATTCCGGGACGCTTGGCGGTATGGATGCTCTTCTTTCGGTTGCCCAGATGCCTCCCGGCGTGCCTGTTGCGACGGTTGGCATCGACAACGCCGCTAACGCCGCGCTTTTCGCTCTGCGTATCCTAGGGGCTTTCGATCCCGAGATCGCCCGGAAGCTTGCGTCGCACCGGGCGGCGTTGAAGCAGAACGCGCTTTCGAAGGGACAAGCTTTGAGGGATCGGGGCCTCCCACAGTGGAGAAGTCAGTAGAAAGTCATAAGTTTCTGAGGTGAGTCAGTTGAGCCACGAGATTCACGAAGAATGCGGCATCTTTGCGGTGGCAGGCCACCAGAAGGCCGCGGAACTCTGTTACTACGGGCTATACGCCCTACAACATAGAGGCCAAGAGTCCGCCGGGATAGCTTACGGTTTTGGCGGTGATATCAAGACCACGAAAGGCATGGGCCTAATATCCGATGTGATTTCGGGCGACCAGGTCAAAGGAATGGCGGGCGACGTCGCCATCGGTCACGTCCGGTACTCCACGTCCGGGGAGAACCTGATCGAAAACGCGCAGCCCATCACGGGCAGGACGTGGAGAGGTACTTTTTCGCTCGCTCACAACGGAAGCATTACCAATGCCGACGCCATTAGGGCCGCCTTGGGAAAGGAAGGTTCGATCTTCTATTCCTCATCCGATAGCGAAGTTGTTACTCATCTTTTGGCCCGTTCCCAAGAAGACGCGGTAGGCGAGGCGCTCCGGGATGCACTTGCTCGCGTCGAAGGCGCTTACTCAATTGCGTTGCTGACTCCCGAAGGAATCCTGGCCGTCAAAGATCCGAGGGGGTTCAGGCCGCTTTGCGTAGGCGAGGTCGAAGGCGCCTACATCTTCTCGTCGGAAACTTGCGGTCTTGACGCGGTCGGCGCGCGTTTCATCAAGGAGCTCGGACCCGGCGAGATGGCTATTGCCAGAACCCAGAGAGACAGTAAAGGCAGCGTCGAGTCGGTGTCCCTTGAGTTCACCCAAGCCTTCCAGCCAAAAAGGCAGTCCCTTTGCGCCTTCGAGTTCATCTACTTCGCCCGACCCGACTCGGACATCTACGGGCGGAACGTACACGAAGCCCGGAAGGCTTTGGGCAGGTTACTGGCGCGAAAGGGACCGGTTCCGGCGGATCTGGTCACCGGAGTTCCGGATTCTTCCCTGTCCGCGGCCACCGGTTACGCAGAAGAAGCGGGCATTCCTTACGAAATGGGGCTTGTCAAGAACAAGTATATCGGAAGGACGTTCATCGCTCCGGAGCAATCCATGCGCGAGTTGGAAGTGCGGCTCAAGCTGAATCCACTCCGAACCCTTGTCGACGGGAAGCGTGTGGTGCTTGTGGATGATTCGATAGTTAGGGGGACCACTTCTAGGCGCCTTGTGGGGTTGTTGCGCTCGGCCGGCGCCAAAGAGGTTCACGTGAGGATCAGCTCTCCTCCGTATCGCTTCGCCTGCTACTACGGCATAGATACTTCATCTTCCGGAGAGCTTCCCGCAGCGACCCAGACTCCGGACGAGATACGCCGGTCCATCGGCGCCGACAGCCTCGTATATCTAGACCTGCCCGACTTGGAGGAAGTGCTCGGAAAGACTATCTCCGGCTTCTGCTACTCATGCTTCAACGGCGACTATCCCGTCCCGGTAACCGGGCGAGAAAACCAGGAAGGGCGGCGAGGTGTGTGAGTCTTTATCGTGAGGCGGGAGTGGATATCCAAAGCGGCTCGGCAGCTGTCAAGCGCATCGCCGGTATCGCCGCGTCGACCCACAGTCCTCAGGTTCTTTCCACCATAGGCGGGTTTTCCGGTCTTTACCACGCAGGGGCTCTAGGTTACAAGGACCTGGTGTTGGCGTCGGGGGCGGACGGCGTGGGGACCAAGGTGAAGATCTCCCAGGCGTTAGGGAAGCACGACACGGTGGGCATTGATCTGGTGGCGATGAATGCGGACGACGTTGTCACGTCCGGCGCGCGCCCGCTTTTCTTCCTGGACTATATTGCCGTAGGGAGATTAGAGCCCGGGGTGGTCGCTGACATCGTGAAAGGCGTGGCTACCGGGTGCCAACTCGCGGGATGCGTTCTTCTGGGCGGCGAGACGGCCCAAATGGCCGACATTTACAAAGCAGACGAGTACGATCTGGCGGGGTTCTGCGTCGGCGGGCTCGAAAAAGACAAGATCATCGATGGAAGATGCATCACGAAGGGCGATGTCCTGGTTGGATTCGCTTCCTCGGGGGCTCACTCCAACGGGTTTTCACTGATCAGGAAAGTGTTGTTGGAAGAGGCGAAGATGGATCTGGGAGCCATCGTGCCCGAGTTCGGTAGGACTTTGGGAGAGGAACTCCTCGAGCCCACCCGCGTCTACTCCAAAGTTGTCCTGGATTTGATCGAGTCCTTGCCCGTCAAGGGACTTGCGCATATCACCGGTGGTGGGATCACGGGCAACGTGCCCCGGATCTTCCCGAAAGGTTTACGCATGAACCTGTCTTGGGATTGGCCCATTCTCCCGGTATTCTCGCTCATCCAAGAGGTAGGAAGGATCCCCGACGACGAGATGCGAAGCGTCTTCAATATGGGCATTGGGATGGTGGCAATCGTTGCCGCCGATCATGTCGACAAGACTCTTTCGATCGTTCGCTCTCACGGTTTTGAGGCCTACGTGATGGGGGAGATGCTGCTAGATGAGTAACTCGCGGCCCGATGAGGGACTTTCCATCGGCGTTTTGGCCTCCGGACGGGGCACCAATCTTCAGGCCGTGCTCGATGCTTGTGAGGAAGGAAGGATAGGGGGCAGGGTCAAAGTCGTCGTCTCTAACAGAGAGGGGGCGATGGCGCTCGAAAGGGCGCGGACTAAGGGAATTCCCGCCTATTGCGTTCCTCACAGATCCTTTGGGAAGTGGCCCGGTTGCAGAGGACAATACGAGGAACGTGTTGTGTCTCTCCTCCGCGACCACGGCGTGAGGCTTGTGGTGCTCGCCGGGTACGACCGGCTTGTCGGCGCGTGCGTCATGGAAGCGTTTCCTGACATGGTGATAAACATCCACCCGGCATTGCTACCGTCTTTTCCGGGTTTGAGGGCGCAGGCCGACGCGCTTGACTACGGGGTGAAGGTGACCGGCGCTACCGTGTTCTTCGTGGACCCCACAATGGACGGGGGCCCCATAATCGCGCAGGAGGCTGTCCCGGTCGAGGAGAAGGACACGGTCGAGTCCCTTTCCGACAGGATTCTCGAAGTCGAGCACCGGATACTTGTGCGCGCCATCGGTCTAATTGCCGAAGGGAAGGTTGGCATCGTGGGCCGGCGGGTGCGCGTTCTATCGAGACCTCAGCCAAAAGGGGTGGTGTAAGTGCAGCGTAGGGCCATCGCGAGCGCCGCGAATAAGGAAGGGTTGCCGCAGTTTGCGTCCGGGCTATCGGAACTGGGTTGGGAACTTATGTCGACCGGGGGAACCGCCAGATCGCTCCGGGCGGCCGGCCTGGATGTCAAAGAGGTGAGCGAGGTTACGGGCTCGCCCGAGATTCTCGGGGGGCGAGTCAAGACGCTTCACCCGACCGTGCACGGCGGAATTCTCGCGAGGCGGGATAGGCTTTCCGACATGGAGCAGATCCAAGGTCTGGGTATCCAACCTATCGACATGGTGATCTGCAACTTGTATCCTTTCGTCGAAACGGCGTCGATGCCGGGTGCGTGGCTTCACGATGTCATCGAAGAGATCGATATCGGCGGGGTCACCCTTCTGAGGGCGGCCGCGAAGAACTGGGAATCTGTGATCGTCCTCTCAAGGCCAGAGGACTATGAGGACGTCTTGGAGCAACTTCGGTCCAGGGGAGATGTCGACGGCGCGACAAGACGCAGGCTCGCCTTGTTGGCCTTCGAGCATACGGCCTCGTACGACGCCACCATCGCCGCCTATCTCGGCAAGATCTGGGCAGATTGGCCATTGGGCTTCCCCGACGAACTAACTCTCGGTTTCAAGAAAGCAATGTCCCTAAGTTCAGGGGAAAATCCGCATCAAAGAGCGGCATACTACGAGCCGATGATCGATTCTGGTCGACCTCCGCTGTCGGTGCGGCGGGGTAAATCCCTTCCGTACGGCAGGATCTTGGAAGCCGGGATATCGTTTGACGCCGTGCGGGAACTCTCTCCATTCGGTTGCGTCATCGCCAAAAACGCGTCCCTTTCGGCAGCGGCCGTGGGATCTTCGGCGGCCGACGCGGTGGAAAAGGCGCTGCGAGCCGATACCGCCCCCGCTGCCGCCAGCGCTATCGCTCTAAATCGCGATGTCGACTTGGCTTGTGCCAAGATCCTGGAGGAAACCGGCGTCGAGATTCTGATCGCTCCCTCGTACACTCTCGACGCTTTGGCTACTTTAGGGTCCAAAGTGAGTCTTTCGGTGGTGACGGCGGATCCCGGCGCTTTCCCCAAGTACGACATCAGGCAGGCGTTCGGAGGTCTTTTGCTGCAGGAGCGGGACCTCTCTTCTGCCAAGGACGAGGATTGGTCTGTGGTGTCCCGGCGCGCGCCGACAGACCAAGAGATCCGAGATCTCCGGTTGGCAATGTCGGTGGCGAAGTACGCTAGATCGAAGGCTACTGCCTTGGTCAAAGATGGAGCGACGGTGGGGATCTGCGGGGGCCAGGCGAGTCGTGCCAGGTCGGTACGCTGTGCTATCGAAAACGCGAAAGATAACGCAAGGGGCAGCGTCATGGCGGTGGACAGCGCGTTGTCGTCAGCCAAAGCGGTGGAAGCCGCATGGAAGGCGGGCGTGTCTGCCATCGTGCATGCAGGCGGTTCTTCCAAAGACCAAGAGATAGTCGCGGCCATTGACGCCCGCAACATGGCCATGGCGGTGACTGCGGTGGATCACCTGCGGGACTAGTTTTGGGGAGGGTGCCATGAACGTACTTGTCTTGGGTTCTGGTGGGCGCGAGCACGCCTTGGCTTGGGCCATCGCAAAAAGTCCCACTGTGGAGCGTCTTATCGCGGCTCCGGGCAACCCGGGCACTGCCGCTTTGGGTGCCTGCCAAAACGTCGCGGTGGACCCTATGGATTTCGAGGCAGTCTTGCGACTTGTGGTGGAGCGATCGATCGATCTCGTCGTTGTCGGCGCGGAAAACCCGTTAGCGGCGGGGATTGCCGATTATCTCAGAGAGCGGCGGCAAGGGTTGGCGGTTTTCGGCCCGGGCGCCGGGGGTGCCCGGCTCGAATCCAGTAAGAGCTTCGCCAAAGAGTTTATGGTGCAGTACGGTATCCCCCATGCGTCTTACAGGGTTTTTTCCGAGCCCGAGGAGGCTTCCAATTACATACGTTCCACCGGCAGCCCCTGGGTCCTTAAAGCCGACGGTCTTGCCTTGGGTAAGGGCGTGTCCATCGTGGAGGATGAGGCGGAGGCACTTTCGGTCATCCGGCAGTTCATGGTGGAAGGGGTGCACGGCGAGGCCGGCAAACGCATCGTAATCGAGGAGTACCTGACAGGACCAGAGGTCACGGCCATGGCGTTGTGTGATGGGAAGACCATCTGGCCGCTGCCCCTCGCCAAAGACCACAAGAGGGTGTTCGACGGAGACATGGGTCCGATGACAGGCGGCATGGGGGCGTTCTCACCTGTGCCTTTTGTAAGCGACCAGGTTGAGGGACTTATCCGCGAGCAGATACTTGACCGCGCTTTGGCCGGGCTAATAGAAGAAGGCATCGATTACCGCGGTGTCATCTATGCCGGCCTTATGTTGACCGGGTCCGGCCCCAAGGTTCTTGAATTCAACGTTCGCTTCGGAGATCCCGAGGTGCAGTGCGTATTGCCAAGGATCGAGGGTGACTTCGCTGCCGCCCTGTTCGCCTGCGCGGAGGGCAGGTTGATAACGCCGATATCAGTCAAGCCCCAGGCATGTGCCGCCATCGTTCTCGCCTCCGGCGGCTATCCCGGAGCTTATCAGAAAGGTTTTCCGGTCACCGGGTTGGACGAGCTTCCTGACGGGGTTGTAGCGTTTCATGCAGGCACTGCCGAACAGCGCCTACCGGGCGAAGGGAGACGGCTGGTCACTTCCGGGGGCAGGGTTCTCGCGCTGGCGGCGCTCGGGGAGACCGTTTTGGAGGCGCGCGATGCCGCGTACCGTGCCGCCGCTAAGGTTCAATTCGACGATAAGCAGTACAGGCGGGACATAGGCCTTACGGGTGAAGAGTCCTGAATCCTCGCGTCGGACCTTCCGCCGGCACGTTAACAAGGGTAGCGGCTCTAGCCGCGCTGTACGCTGTACTTACTGTAGTTCCGCCGCTGAACGCGCTTGGCTACGGACCTGTGCAGGTCAGGCTTTCCGAGGCGCTTACGGTGCTGCCCTTTTTTGCCCCTTGGGCCCCGTGGGGGCTTTACCTAGGGTGCGTCATCGCAAACCTCGCGAGCCCGTTTCTCGCCTGGGATGTCACTCTTGGAGCCCTCTCCACTTTGGCGGCGGGGATCCTTACGAGTCGCCTCCCCAGGTCCCGGATGGGCTTGGCTCCGTTGCCCCCGATACTCCTAAACGGGATCGTGGTATCTGCCTACGTCTCCCGCCTGGCGGGTCTTCCCTACATTCCGACCGCTCTTTACATCGGAGTCGGGGAGACAGTCGCGTGTTACGGCCTGGGATATCCGCTATTGGCTTGGCTCTCGCGCAACGAGAAAGCTGTGGAGATAGTTAGGGGCAGTAGAACCTAACCCGTTCTCAACATAGGCTCGAAGCACAAGGAAAACCGCTCAGAGCGACGTCTGACGGAATCCGATAGATAGATCCGCTTTAAGTATCGCTAATCGATAGATAGCGCGAATCTAAGTACAGCGAAACGGTAGATAGGCGCGAAACAGCGTGCTGGAACATTCCTACAATTCACCATAAGTGTGCTTACCCGAAACTTCAGAAAAGCTACATTGTTTGCTCTGTCGTAGACGCCTCGCCCTGGAATTCTTTCAGCAGTTCTCGGGCCGTTTTATCCGCGTCTCTGGCGCCCCGCGATCTATTGACGACCGGACGAAGGGGCCGGTAGCACTTCCTCTGGTGTTGCCATCGGGCAACTACTTGATCTTGATACTCAGGTTCATTTTGAGTACCGCAAAACGCTACTTACAGCGAAACTAAGTACCGATTCTCGATAGACGAGTCAAAG
>CAZMEF010000007.1:0-13730 GCA_964565305.1 uncultured Eubacteriales bacterium
CGGCGGAGCAGATCGGCTGCGACGTGGTCGCGGGCGGAGCAGATTGGTGGCGATGTGGTCCCCGGTGGCACAGATCATCGGTAACTAGACACACATTTTCGAGAAACCCCTTCCATGTCCAAGAAGGAGTTTTGGTTGGGCCAATAGAATACCATTCTGATTGACCGTGTGCTTCGACATGTTTTCGCGAAAGGGCGTCGGGCACATACAGAGAGGGGCTGAGTCACAGAAAATGGCTTCTACGCTTCTTGAGAACGTCCAGCATTACTTCAACCGCGCCGCTGACAAGCTTGGCTTGGATGCGGATTTGCGGAAGGTGCTCTCGGAGCCCGAACGAACGATCATCGTGAACCTTCCCATGCGGGCGAACGGCAAGCTTCGCGTCTTCCAAGGCTACCGTGTGCAGCACTCCAAGGTTCGCGGACCGTACAAAGGCGGGCTCAGGTATCACCCGGACGTCGAGATGGAGGAAGTCACGGCGCTTGCGGCGCTCATGACGTGGAAATGCTCGCTGCTCAATATCCCCTATGGCGGCGGCAAGGGCGGGATCACAGTCGATCCTAGGGAGCTAACCCGCAAAGAGCTGGAAAGACTGAGTCGCTTGTATATTAGGGCTCTTATGCCCAACATCGGGCCACACCTCGATGTGCCCGCTCCCGACGTCAACACCGACGCGCAAATCATGGCTTGGATGATCGACGAGGTCACCACCATCGCCGGCGGCAACATGGCCCCCACCCTCACAGGGAAGCCGGTAGCCATGGGAGGCTCTCTTGGCCGCACAGAGTCCACCGGGTACGGGATAGCGATCTGCGCCATGACCGCCTTGAAGAAAGTTGGCATCGACCCGAAGAAGGCCACGGCCGCCGTTCAAGGCTTCGGAAAAGTGGGAATGTGGACCGCTATCAGGCTCCACAACGAAGGCGTGAAAATAGTGGCCATCTCGGATATTTCCGGCGGTTTGTACCGCAAGGAAGGCTTGGATATAAACGCGCTCAGCAACTACGTGAAGACGTCACCTCAGCACCTCATTGCCGGTTACCACGAGCCGGGCATAACTGCCATCGGCAACGTCGAGCTTCTGTGTCTCGACGCCGATCTCATTGTGCCGGCCGCTTTAGAGAATCAGATCACCGCCGAGGTCGCCAAGAAGATGCGCTGCAAGGTCATTTCGGAAGGCGCCAACGGCCCTGTGACCCCCGAGGGTGACGCGGTTCTTGAGGAGCGCGGGATAGTGTCCATACCCGACATTCTGGCCAACGCCGGCGGCGTCACCGTGTCGTATATGGAATGGGTACAGAACCTGCAGGGCCTTTCGTGGTCCTTCGACGAGGTAATCAACAAACTGGACAAGATGATGGTCGACTGCTTGAACGAGGTCTGGGATCTGGCGGCGGAACTCAAGACAAACCTCCGCACCGCCGGATTTGTTCTCGCTATCAAGCGTGTGGTGGAACCCATGAAACTGAAGTCCATCGAAATATCCGGGGAGTAGATCGTAGCTTTAGACTGCGCGACAGCGTAACGGGGCAGCTTAGCTGCCCCGTTTCTTCGGCATCACGCCTACCGGACTGATTTCGAGTCGCAAGGCGATTCCGCTTGACGACTCTCGCCTTGGGAGGCTAGAATGCTCAAAATGGAAGCCTAATTCAGGGCAATGATGAGGCAAGTACCGCATCGCGTCGCGACAGAGAGGGCCGGTTGATAGCTGAGAGCCGCCCGGGAAGGCGCATGTAGGGAAAAACCACCTCTGAGCCTCTCGCGGAACTTCGATCGAAAGATTCGATCGAGGCCGACGCGGGCGCGTCCCAGGCGATAGAGCGGGCAAAGGGTCGCAGAGCCTCATGGAGGTACTTGTGGCCGGATAGGGTGGAACCGCGGACTAGCCGCCCCTGACAGGGCGGTTTTTCTATTTCCGCACGAACGATCGGAGGGAGAAGTCATGGTTGAAATAGGGGTTCTGGGCTTAGGCAACGTCGGAGGGGCCGTAGTGGACCTTCTAACAGGTGATAGAGAGGAAGCTTCGCGGCGGCTGGGGACAGACGTCCGGGTCAAGAAAGTCCTGGTTAGGAGCCTGGACAGGTCCACGAAACGACCCGTCGACGACAGATGTCGCGATCTCCTGACCGTCGAACCCGACGACATTCTCAGAGACGACGGAATATCCATCGTCGTTGAGGTATTAGGGGGAGCGGAGCCCGCTTTCACGTATATCAAGCAGGCCCTTCGAAGCGGGAAGAGCGTTGTGACGGCGAACAAAGAGGTCGTCGCCGCCCACGGGGAAGAGCTCGCCTATCTGGCGAGCCAGGCCGGGGCGCGGCTGCTTTTCGAAGCAAGTGTCGGAGGGGGAATCCCGGTCATCCGGCCTTTGAGAGGTTGCCTGGCATCAAGCAGGATGTCTGCCGTCGTGGGCATACTCAACGGAACCACAAACTACATTCTGAGCAAAATGGATGAGGACGGGCTGGAAATGTCCGACGCGCTTCAAGCCGCGCAGGAACTGGGGTACGCAGAGGCCGACCCTTCCGACGATGTGAACGGGGCAGACGCCAAGCGAAAACTGGCCATACTGGCCTCTCTGGCCTACAACGCACTGGTGTTGCCCGATCAGATTGACGCTTGTGGAATCGAGCGTGTTTCCAAAGCGGACATCCAAAGCGCTGCGGAGCTCGGATATGTTATCAAACTTGTCGCGGCGAGTCGCAGGCGGGGAGAATCCATCGAGCTTTCTGTGGGCCCGGCGCTTCTGCCTCCGGGACACCTTTTGGCGCCGGTGAAAGACACGTTCAACGCGGTGATCCTGGAGGGAGACACCGTAGGCACCTTGATGTTCTACGGCCGGGGGGCAGGAGGAATCCCTACTGCCGGCGCGGTCCTCTCCGATATCGATGAGATCATCTCCGGCCAAGGAACGGCTCCGACGGCATTCTCTTGCCTGGATAGGCTACCGCTTCTGGACCCCCGCCTTCAGGTGAGCCCCTTCTACGTGAGACTAAACGCCATCGACAGGCCCGGGGCGTTGGCAGCCATTTCGTCGGTTTTCGGGCGACACGGGGTGAACTTGTCGAAAGTGAATCAGAAGAACCTTCAGCGCGGTGTGGCCCAAGTGGTAATGGTCACCCACGCTGTGGAAAAGGGACGCCTCGAAGACGCCCTGGCGGACCTGATTGGATGCGCACAGGTGGTAGGGGTGAGCAGCTATATGAGGGTGTGGGAACAGAAGACCTAGTTGCGGCGCCCGAGGCACCATTGCTAATATGTGTGGGTATGTGGACATTCGCCACAGATTGGGGTGATAGATTTGAAGAAACTGTACAGCGGCAAAACAAAGGAAGTTTTCCTTCGAGATGACGGCGATGTTCTTCTCCGCTTCAAAGACACGGTTACAGGGACCGAGGAGGGCGTCATTGACCCCGGCTCAAACCTGGTCATAGGGGAAGTCTCCGGGAAAGGCAACTCGTCCATGCGGTTGACCATGCACTTCTTTGGGCTGCTACACGCCGCCGGAATGACCACCCACTTCGTAGGTCCGGGGCCGGAGCCGGATACCCTCGTGGTGAAGCGGGCCCGCTCATTCGGGCTGGAAGTGGTATGCAGAGAGAAGGCGTGGGGCAGTTTCATCCGCCGTTACGGGGCTTTTGTGGACCAGGGCGCGCCGTTGCCTTCTGTGGTTGAGTTCACCTTGAAGGACGACGCTCGCGAGGACCCGCCTATCAACGAGGAAAGCCTGGTAGCTCTAGGGATCGCCACGCCCGAACAAGTCCGTCATATGCAAGAATCGGCCAAAAAAGCCACAGCCTTGCTCAAGGCTCATCTGGCGGATAAGGGCCTGGACCTCGTTGACGTGAAGTTCGAGTTTGGCGAAGTTGAAGGCCGGGCCGTGATCATAGATGAGATCTCCGGCGACTGCATGCGAGTCCTCAAAGATGGAAAAGTGCTCTTGCAGAAGGATCTGGCGCAGTTGATCCTGGGGGAATAGCATCCGGTGGATACCACTATTGTCCAGATGCCATACGGAAGAATTACGCTGGACCTTGCCGTTCCCACCGGCAATCTCCTGGCGATAGTGAGGTCTTCCAAACCCTCGCTCCCCTCATCCGACGACTCGGAGTTGGAAAGGGCGCTTCGGGAACCCATCGAATCGCCGCCGCTTGAGCAGATGGTGGCGCCCGGGATGAGGATCGTCATCATGGCGAGCGATATCACCAGACCGGCCCCCACCTCGATCATGCTACCCCATCTGTTGGCGCGCCTTCGTAAGGCGGGAATCAAGGACGATGACATCACGGTGGTTTTCGGCATGGGAATTCACCGAAACCACACCGTCGAGGAAAAACGGAGGCTCGTCGGCGACGCTGTGTACGGCGCAATCCGGTGCCTTGACAGCACGGAGGCAGGGAGCTTTGCCTATCTAGGGACCACGTCGAGAGGAACTCCCGTGGAAGTCTCAAGTGTTGTGGCTGAAGCGGACTTCCTCATCGGAACCGGTAATGTTGAGTACCACTACTTCATGGGGTATTCGGGAGGCGTGAAATGCGTCATCCCCGGCGCCTGCAGCCACCGCACTGTGCAGGCGAACCATTCCATGCAGCTTCGAGAAGGGGCAGAATCGGGCTCTTTCGATGAAAATCCAGTCAGACAGGACATAGAAGAGGCGGGCAGGCTCATCGGGTTGAATTTTCTCCTTAACGTGGTGCTGGACGATGAGAAACGTATCGCCGGGGCTTTTGCGGGCCACCCAAACGCATCTCACGCGCTTGCTCGTAGGATGGTTGACGAGATATACGGGGTGCAGATTCCGGGCAAGGCGGACATCGTCCTTGCGTCTGCCGGAGGATTTCCGAAAGACGTTAACTTCTACCAGGCTCAGAAGGGCCTCGATAACGCGTCTCGCGCCGTTAGGGACGGGGGTACTGTCATTTTGGTGGCGGAGTGCCCCGAAGGGCTCGGCGAAGACACCTTTGAGCGTTACATGACGTCTATGGGGTTGGACGAGATAATCGAGTCAATTACGGCGAATTTCGTTTTGGGAGGACACAAAGCAGCGGCCATAGCGCGAGTCTTGAAGAGGGCCGATGTGATGCTTGTGTCGTCCATGCCCCCGGAACTGGTGAGGAAGTGCAAAATGGACCCGTTTGACAGCCTTTCGATGGCGTGGAACGAAGCCTGGAGAAGAGCGGTTGCCAAAGATGGGGAAAACCGCGTGACCGCCCTGGTCATGCCGCACAGCGGTTCGACGGTGCCGCGATAGTTCTGCCGGAACCTAAACGGCTCCCCCTTGAGGGAGCCGTGGTCGCGAGCGGTTTCAGGCCGAGATCACTCTATGAGCTTGACCTCACTCGCCGGCAAGCAATCCAGGTCGCCGCTACCGGAGAGAATGCTGATGCCGCTTCCGTTGAAAAGCACTTTATCGCCGATGACCCTACCGTTGATAGTCTGGTTCGAGCCGTTCATACTGATATCGCCGTTGGGCGCGTATACCAACCCGTCGAGTCGGATGCCTGAACCGTTGATGGTTATATCGCCGTTCTTGGAGTAGAAGCACACCGAAGATCCCGTTTGACTCAGGTTACTTCCGTTAAAGGTAATGTCGCCTGTAACCAGAACCACGCCTTTGCCGGAGAAACCGCTGCCGTTGACCACCAGATTTCCTGCCACATATATCGGCGTATCGACGCTAATGGAGCTCCCGTTGAACGTCTGATTGCCAACGTAGGCTGTTCCTGCCGCTTGAGCGGCCGCCTGGATCTCATCGGAAAAGTCGGGCATGTCGATCCACGAGGCCGCCTCGTAGATCTTGCTCCCTATGCTTATGCCGGACCCGTTGAGCTTGATCTTCGCGCCTTGGCACGCCTTGGATACTGTGAGGTTTGAACCGTTCATGCTCAGTTCTGATACTGCTTCTGCCGATCCGGTTATGAGTTGGGCAGAGCCGTTGATAGAGAAATCATCGTTGGAGTGAGCGCTACCTCCGAGAGTCGTGTTGCTTCCATTTATAGTCAGCGTGAAGTTGGGGTTGCCGGAGAAAACGGCATAGCCGAACGGGCCTCCTCCCATGCCGGACTTTTGCGCCACCGCCCGCCCACCAACGTCAACCTCCCCGAAGCCAAGCACTCGAGCCAAAACAGATTGCTCGGTCTTGAGGCAAACAACCTCGATCTTGGACGGGTCGCCGTTGTAGGGGGTCGTTACCACGATACCGGCTCCGCTCACGCCGTTTAGCGCAGCGCAGCTTTGGGCAGAGGCTTGAGCCGCGGCTGAACTAGGCAAGTCACGCGCCCCCGCGAGAGCCGCCGCATCTGCCACGTTCTGCATCTTGGTCCTTGACGATCTCCACATCCCGACATCCACTGCCAAAGCGGAGAAGCCCAGAAGAACTACCATAGAAAGGGCGGCCAGTACCAGAGTTTGGCCGCCCTCACGTCGAAGCAAACGTTTGGCTGAAATCTTCACCCGGTCATCTCCCCCCGCATGGTTTGCATTCTACCTATGAATCGTCACTACCGGAAAGAATCATGAGCGACAGGGTAGGGTATTACGACCTAGCGGTGTAGGTGAGGCCGGCGAAGGGTAACGATCTCCCGTTGACGAATAGAGATCACCGGGGAGTCCGGGGCTGCACCCCCGGGCCAACAAGTTGAGAAGGGAGCGTTCACACAATGGACTTGACGCGTTTTCCGAGATTGAACCTTTTTCAGAGGCCTACGCCTCTGCACGAACTGGTCAACCTGCGTAAATCTACCGGTGTGAGGCCGAGGATATTCGTCAAACGGGACGATTTGACCGGTGCCGGTTTGGGAGGAAACAAGAACCGCAAGCTCGATTTTGTGATGGCCGAAGCCCTGGCCCAAGGCGCCGACACCATTATTACCTGGGCGGGCGTGCAGTCGAACCATTGCCGGCAGACTCTTGCGATAGCGCGACAGTTGGGTATGGATTGTCACCTTTTCCTCTCGGGCGCGGAACCTCCAATCAAGCAGGGGAACCTGCTTTACTTCGGAATCCTCGGCGCGCACCTTCATTTCTTCCCCGAAGGCGAGGGCATGCTCGAAGCTATTGACCCGCTTGTGGCGGAATTGAGAGGCCTGGGGAAGAAGCCTTTCGTCATCCCGATCGGGGCTTCGACTCCTCTGGGGGCCTTGGGCTATGTCGAAAGCGCCGGAGAGGCCATCGAACAGGGAAGGGCGTTGGGCGTGGAGTTCGGTCACGCCTTTGTGGCTACAGGTTCTTCGGGCACTCAGGCGGGCATCGAGATAGGCGCAAGGGAAGGATGTCCTTCGATGCGAGTCCACGGTGTATCGGTCAGTAGAGATAAGGAGTCGCAGAAGGCATCCGTAGCTGATCTCACCAACCAGACCTATCGTTTCTTGGGCCTCGACGAGAGCGTTCAGGCATCGGACATCATCGTTCACGACGAGTATTACGGGGGCAAGTACGCCGTGCCCACTAAGGCGGGAAACGAGGCCATCTACCTACTGGGCCGGACAGAAGGAATTCTCCTCGATCCCGTTTACACGGGGAAAGCCATGTCCGGAATGCTGGACCTTTTGAAGAAGGGCCGGTTGGATGACGCGGGAGCGGTCTTGTTCTTCCACACCGGTGGGCATCCGGCGGTATTTGCCTACGCAGCCGATTTTCAGGGTGATGAAGCCTGACCGGATTCCACTACACAAAGAGGGGTGACATTTTGACGTTAGCCATTAAGAACGCCACGCTATTCGACGGAAGTGGAGCCTTACCCTTCGGACCGGTGACGGTGCTTGTCGAGGGAGACAGGATATCGCAGATAAGCCCGTACCAAAACCCTAACCCAAGCGAAGGGGTGGACGTTATTGAAGCGTCCGGTAAGTTTCTGATGCCGGGCCTTATCGACAGCCACGTTCACATCACGGGCTCCGGTGATCCGAACATGCTCAAGGCAATGAAGCAGTCGGTCCCGTTTCAGGCCTTGCGGGCGACTCTTCACGCCAAAGCTACGCTTGAGGCCGGTATCACCGCGATACGCGATGCCGGAGCCGGTTTTCTCGTAGACGTGGCGCTCAAGCAAGCCATCAATCAGGGGCTAATCCCGGGTCCGCGGATGCAGGTCGCGTGTCACGGGCTATCCATTACGGGCGGTCACGGCGACACCCGAAACGGTTGGCCTCCTCACGTAGAGTTCCTGGGGCGCATGGTTGTGGACAGTCCGGATGAAGCCCGGCGCGCGGCACGAGAGCAACTGCGCGACGGGGCGGACCATATCAAACTTCATGCCACAGGCGGCGTAATGTCCGAAGGTGACGTCCCGACCGCTAGGGGGCTTACCTTAGAGGAAATGCGGGCCGCTATCGAAGAGGCCCACAACGTCGGGAAGAAGTCCATGGCTCACGCTCAGGGATCGGTGGGCATTAAGAATGCCATCTTGGCGGGGATTTCTTCCATAGAACATGGTTTCTATCTGACTGACGAGATAATCGAGCTAATGCTCAAGAACGATGTGTTCATGGTCCCAACCCTCTCCGCCGTGCACCATATCGTCGTCAATGGCCTCAAAGGAGGCATCCCGGAATACGGAGTGCGCAAAGCCGAAGAGGCGCAGCGCGCGCACGTCGAGAGCTTCCAGAAAGCGTACAAGGCGGGAGTTAAGATCGCCATGGGGACTGACGCCGCCACTCCTTTCAACTTCCACGGGAAGAACGTGACGGAACTCGAGCTTATGGTGAACGCGGGAATGAAGCCCATCGACGCCCTCGGAGCCGTTACCCGCATGGGCGCGGAGCTCATGGGTTGGGGTGACAGAATGGGCCAAGTTAAGCCCGGCTTCTGGGCCGACATGATTCTGGTCGACGGGAACCCGCTAGAGGACGTGAAGGTCCTTCAGGACACCTCAAAAATCGTCATGGTAATGAAGGGCGGCAAGGTGGAAGTCAGTAGATAGAAGCGATCAAAGTCCCGAAGAGGCGATCGCCTTTGACGCGGCCGCCTCTTCGGCGTACCGGTGGCGCCTTAGGGCGTCTTCTGAGATCCGAACGTTACTTTCGATTCCCGGAACCGCCGGTACCTTCGGAGTCTCCGGTGGATGTCCTGTCCTGAGAAAAATCCCAACGAAAAGGCCTCCCAGAGAAAGACCCAGCCCCCTATCGTAATCCCTTCGGTCAAAACGGTTGAGACGACGTTTGCGGCGACATACTGCTTGGACATGTAGCCGATAGATAAGAAGGCCAGCGCCGCCACGACATAACGCGTGGCCTTGCGCCACACGTCGTGGAGCTCCTTGCGGATGAAGTGAACGGTGAAATCGAAGTAGTTGCCGACGCCTTCTTCCGCCTTTGCCTCCCTGTCGAGGTCACGTTTGTCTTCTGGAAGGTAAAATTGCAGCTCAAGTGAGAATTTGAGGGGGATGTCAGAGGAGCAATCTTCCAGAAAACCAATGAGATCCGGGTCCATGTCCCTTTTCCTCACAGGGGAAGGATCCCAGCCGTTGAAGATGTCGGAGTAGTCGTCCAAGGATACTTCGATTATGAACGCGCCTGTTACCGGGTTTGTTTTGTAGATTCCTTTTAGGTAATCTTCTTTGTTTTCACTGAACGCGCATACCCCCCATCAAGGATCGATCCGCATCAGATACCTCTATTCTAGCATGCGCGCGAGACGTTTTTTAGCGCGCCTCAGGGCCCTCTGTGTTACGATAGGACGCGAAGATTTTCGAAACGTGTCAAGCCGTGTTCTCGGGAGGTTCGATAGATGGTTTGCGGCAAAACGATTGTGGTCGCGTTCGGTGGTAACGCCATAATCCAGGCGGGTCAAAGAGGTACCTATTCGGAGCAAGTCAGAAATGTCGAGAAGTCATGCGAGCAGGTTGTGGCTATGATGGAGGCGGGGCATCGGGTGGTTGTGACCCACGGAAATGGCCCGCAAGTCGGAAACATTCTGATACAAAATGAAGCAGGTTCGGACAAAGTGCCCTCAATGCCATTGGATGTCTGCGGCGCGCAGAGTCAGGGGCTCATAGGCTACATGATCCAGCAGTCGCTGAAGAACATCTTGAGGCGTAAGGGCAAATCTATTCCTGTTGTGACCGTTGTGACTCAGATGGTGGTAAACCGGGACGATCCCGCTTTCGCGAAGCCGACAAAGCCCGTCGGCCCGTTTTACGACGAAGCGAAGGCCAAAGAAGCGATCGCGGAAAAGGGTGAAACCTGGGTAGAGGATGCCGGCCGCGGGTGGCGGAAAGTGGTGGCGTCCCCGAACCCCGTTCGGATCGTTGAGATTGACGCCGTATCGGCTCTAATGGCGTCCGGGTGTCTCGTGATCGCTAACGGCGGCGGCGGGATCCCGGTGGTGGATGAAGGCGATTCCTTCCTGGGCGTGGAGGCGGTTATAGACAAAGATCTTGGCGCCGAAAGGTTGGCAGCTGACGTCGACGCTCAAGTGCTTCTGATATTGACGGACGTGCCTAACGTGGCCATCAGATTCAGAAAGCCGGATCAAGGGAACCTCGCCCGCATGACCATCGAAGAAGTGGACCGATACCAGCGTGCCGGCGAGTTCTACGCGGGCAGCATGGCCCCCAAGGTAGAGGCGTGCAAACGGTTTGCCCTGCGGGGAGGCACTGCCATCATCGCTTCGCTGGAACATGGGGTCGAAGCGCTTGAAGGAAGAGCCGGGACCTGGATCGTGAAGTAGAGCGGCCTTGCCAGCGAAAGGGATGTCCTGCGTATGCCGGCTTGTGTGACGCACCATCAATTCGGAGAGGACGCTCTTTGCCGATTTGACGCGGGACTTAAGTCGCGTGTCCTGGCACACCGTCGAGAATTTGAGGTCGGGCTCCAAGGGCCCGACATTTTCTTTTTCTACAGGCCTTATAGGGAGAACCGGGTCACAGAGTATGGCAACGCCCGCCACAGAGAGATAGCTTCCAGGATGTTCTCGCCGATCCTAGCCGATAAGCGCGAAGGAGCAGCTTTCTCGTACATGATCGGACTGATATGCCACTACGCCCTCGACGCGATTTGCCATCCCTACATTGACATGGTTAGCAGGGATGATCTGGATCACCACAGGATCGAGGCGGCGTACGACAGGAACATCATGGATGCGTGCAGAACCACCAAGTCAAGGCATCTTCTCGCTCATGTGTCGGGGTTAGACGTGGGCGCAATCGCGTGTTTCTGGCCAGGCATTGATGACGGCACCATCGTCGAAAGCCTCAGGTGGAGGCGTTGTTTGACATTTATGGTGGATAGACGCAGCATCGTCAGCTTGGCTACGGTCGTGGCTCCGTCTCTCAGGGAGTTGGCGTCGGCGTTAGCCCTTCCTGACGCTGTCCCAAACGAGCAGCTGCAGAACGTTCGGGAGATAGACAAGCTGTACCGCCGGGCGCTTGTGGACGTCCAAGAGAAGATAGAAAGCGCTCTTGCCACAATGGGTTCGGTGGACGTAAGGTTGGCCGGGTTTGAGACGAACTACGGGGGAGAAGCCGCAAATGAACAAGATGGAGAGAAGCTGGATACTTTATGATGTAGGGAATTCCGCGTTCGTTATGCTCGTCTCCACCATCATACCCATCTACTTCAAGAACGTGGCCGCATCGGCCGGACTTAGCAACGCCACTTCCACCGCGTATTGGGGATATGCCGCAAGCGTTTCCACTGTAATCATCGCTGTCCTCGGTCCCGTTTTGGGAGCGGTCGGCGATTTGCGGGGGTACAAGAAACCTTTGTTCATGGGTTTCATGCTCGCCGGAGTGGCAGGTTGCCTTGGGCTCGCGATGCCTGTGAGTTGGCTTGGGTTTCTGGGCATCTTCGTGGTGGCAAAGGCGGGGTTCTCAGGAAGCTTAGTCTTCTACGATGCTATGTTGCCGGACATCACGACTGAAGATCGCTCTGATCTGATCAGTTCGCACGGTTACGCCTGGGGATATATCGGAAGTTGTATACCGTTCGTGGCCTGCCTCGGGCTCATCCTCACAGCGGATGCAACGGGGCTGGGGGCCGCGAAAGCCACCATGCTGTCGTTCGCGATTACAGCGCTTTGGTGGGCCATCTGCACAATTCCCCTTTTTCGCGGGTACAGACAGATCTACGCCCTTGAGAGCAGTGGTCACCCGGTGCGTGAAAGCCTTTCCCGGCTGGCGCACACTCTTACCCACATGAGCGAATACAAGAAGGCTTTCTCGTTCTTGTTCGCTTTCTTCCTATACATAGACGGCGTCTACACCATCATAGAAATGGCCACATCCTACGGGAAAGATGTCGGCATTTCCGACAACAACCTTCTGCTGGCGTTGTTGCTGACACAGGTGGTAGCTTTTCCTTGCGCCATACTTTTCGGCAAACTGGCGAAGAAGATGGAAACCACCAGGCTCATCTCTTGGTCTATTCTCGGTTATCTGGCCATTACGCTGTACGCGCTTCAGTTGGATAAGGCGTGGGAGTTCTGGTTGTTGGCTGTCTGCGTGGCGGTGTTCCAGGGCGGGATACAGGCGCTCTCTCGCTCGTACTATACCCGCATCATCCCCAAAGAGAAATCCAACGAGTTCTTCGGGATACTAGACGTTTTCGGGAAAGGCGCTGCGTTTTTCGGCACCCTGATGGTCGGCGCGCTCACCCAGCTTATGGGCCACTCACGCTATGGCGTCGGCGGGATTGCGGTTCTGTTCGTGGCCGGTTTCTTCGCTTTCCGTCGTCACGTCCGGTTAGCCGAAGAGGGATAGGAAGCATCGCATTCACCTGCTAGACGCACCAACTCGGAATAGGGCCGGACGGCCCGAACCAGTTTGCGATCAGTTGTGATCAACAAACATCCGTGACGTTCGGACAAAGCCACATATTGCGCGTCGTAGGCGCTAATGCCGCAACTTAGAGAAAGCCTTGTAACCTCCCATGCGTCAACTTCCCCGAAAAGGATGTTAAGATCCTTGACGGCTTCCAAGCACATGCGGGCATCATCACGGGTGAGTCTCCCTCGCGCTGCCGACACAGCGACGATGTTGGCCAGTTCATATCTCAGGAGGTGCGGTGCCAAGAGCACCACTCTCCTGTCCTTCACGTCCTGCATCAACTGAAGGGTGTCTCTAGCGGATACCTCGTCGGGCAGGAACCACTGGGCAAGGACGCCGGCATCTACCACGACTAGCCGGGGACTAGCTTCCGTCAATGCGCCGCCCCCTGTCCATCAACTCCCTGCGGGACTCTCGCACGATTTGCTCTACGCTTTCCTTTCGTCCCCTGTCTCTTATGGCGAGAAAAGTCTCGACGGCTCGCCGGTTTCTCTCGGCGAACCCCAAGGGGTCCTTGGGGCCAATGATGGGTTTCGGGCTACAGTCTACGCAAGATGCATAGGAGGCATCTCTCAGTGAAAGATCGCCGGCCGGAAGATCCCGCGCGCGGCTCGATAGCACCCAGTCCTCTACAGACGCGCGGGAGAACCTCCAGCTTCGCCCGACCTTGTGGGCCGTCAGGATCCCTTTTCTGGCGTATTCTCGAACGGTATAGGCGGATAGACCAAGAATCTTCGCCACTTGTTCGGGGTTCAAAAAGACATCGGTCATAGTTTTGCCTCCCGGAGAAGCATATCCCGTCCGGCAACATAAAGCAATACATGCCAACATAGGGACACGTCACGTTTTCTAGATCCGGTTGTGCGCTATCGAAGGCACGTCTGACCGCGTCCCCCGTCTATGGAATATGAACCTCCGGTTATCCAACCCGCATTGGGGGAGGCCAGGAAGAATATCAGCTCCGCGACTT
>CAZMEF010000007.1:13740-14192 GCA_964565305.1 uncultured Eubacteriales bacterium
CGGGTGAGTGGCTTTGCTCCGTTCCAAGAAGGCGGCGTAGACCTCATCGTCCATCCCGCTGTTCTTGTGCAGACCTGTGATGGTTACCCCCGGATTGACCGCGTTTATCCGAACTCCCTTGGCCGCAGTCTCAAGCGCCACGCAGTGGGTGAGCTGGTCGAGCGCCGCTTTGCTGACGCAGTATCCCAGAACCCCCGGAAACGCCCTAATGCCGTTCACGCTCGAGACGTTCACGACGTTGCCTTTTCGCTCTATGAGAAATGGCATCACTTTTTGGATGAGCATGAAGGGCGCTCGCACGTTTAGGTCCATCAGACGATCCCAGTCGTCCAAAGAGGTGGTTTCGATTGTGCCGCTTTTGAGGATGCCGGCCGCGTTCACCAGGACGTCGATTCCACCGAAAGTCGTGACTGCTTCGCGGATCACTCTGTCAAGATCTGACGTGACCGTCA
>CAZMEF010000007.1:14202-24484 GCA_964565305.1 uncultured Eubacteriales bacterium
CTACCGGCCTGATGCGCCCGCTCGGAGTCGAAGGCCCGGTCGCCGCTTCGGTCTCTCGGGCCACCTCTTCTAGCCTGCCGGCCGATCGGGCGACGGCGACTACATCGCAACCCTCTTTGGCGAACTTCATGACCGACGCGCGTCCTATACCGCTCGACGCCCCGGTGATTATGGCTACCTTGCCTTTCATGCTCTGGGTGACTTCCATCTTGTTTTACCTCCCATCGCTCTGGACGGACCAAAGGAGGTCCGTCGCCAATATATCACAGGGGCACGGGATTTCACGCCGCCAGAAGCCCGGAGAGAGAAGGAATCGGCCACTTGCCAGCGAATACGACTAGTGATTTTACGTCGGGCAAAATCCAGTTTTCCGCTTGCCAAAAGTCCGCCGATCGCGTCGTAAATCAAAACTGGAGGTGTCAGGTATGTTTGATCTTTTCACCGCCGTCGTCTCCTTGCCGTCGGAGTACTCCCGGTATTGTCTTGCATTTCTCACGGAGGTGAGAAGCGCCTCTGGGGTAGCAGACTCAGTTTCCGACTACGCCGCGAAGGTGGTCAAGAAAGACCGACCTCGCCAGTCGCCGCTTCAAAACCGCATAGACAAGTCCATCGAGCGAAGCCGCCCGATGCCCGACGAGGAGATCCGCTATCGCCTCATTTCCGGATTGGCCCAAGTCTTTGGAGTGTCTCCCGTCGATCTTGTTTCTCCCAAAGACCTAGACCATGTATGCAACCGGGTGACCGATGTCGCCATTTCTACCTACCGTCAACAGCACCCGGGCTACGCTGGGATCCGAGTTTCGGACTTCGTTAGGTCGGTGTGTACCGAGTACATCGGCGCGATCTCCGCTGCAGCCGCCGATACGGATGAGGAAAAGGAGACGCTCGCAGACTGGGCGAGCAGCTTTTTGGGGAGGCTCGCTCCGGAGACTCAGGGGGAGATCCGGAAGTCGCTAGACGTGATTGAGTTGGACAAGTCAACTCTCCATAGGCTCGTCTCCCAAGGGGCGGTCGGCACTGTTTACTCCATTGCCATGGATGTCGCCGGTCAGGAGAGTTACCCGGAGCTTATCTCTTTGCTCAACCGGTACTGCGAACTTCTGAGCGCTGCCGTCCCTGTGTCGCCGTATTCGCTGCTGACCCCGATCATTGCTGCGATGTCAAGTCCCGCACTACTTCCGGATTTCTTGGGGGGCGGCGGATTGCTTGATTTCAAGAAGGGAGAACGCGCCGTCAAGGAGAGGCTTGCTCCGCTCGTTGTCGCTTTGACCGTTCTCGACGCGACGGAAGCCGAAGGACGGGAAGAGATGGACCAGAATACTGCCGCCATCCTTGGTTTTTGGGCGAGCCACCGTCGCGAGTATCTGGCCTACCTCGGAGCCGCCCGGGATTCGGAGTCCAAACTTGCGGTTGAGCTTGAAGCGACCAAGGATGCCCAAGAGAGAAAGGCCAGATGGGATGCGGCCGCTGCCAAAGCCGTGACGGACGCTGCTAGCGTTGTGGACAGGCTTGTCACAGTCCTGGAGGGCGATCCATCCATCATGATGTACCTGTCGACGAACGGGCCGGGTCAAGAAAGTGCCGCCAGGTTCACCTCTTTGTCCCTTAAGCGGAGTGAGAACAAGAGGGCTCAGGGGGACGCACCGGCCGGCGCGGGCGGACTCTTCGCACGCGCGAAGCTCGGGATTAGCTCTCTATCCATCAGCAACGACATGAACAAGGCGATCCGCGAGACGGCAGTTGAAGTGGTTTCGAGCTCGTATGCCGATCTTCCGGACAACCTGGCGACGTTTGCCAAAGACCATGCGGCGATAATGGACACGTACGCCTCCGCAAAGAACCTGTCAAGCGAAGCGGCGGGGGATGCGGATACTCACCTGAAAGCCGCGGCGGCGCTGCGAGCCCAAATCGCCGAGATCCGAGCGGCGCAGAAAGGTTTGGAGAAGAGCCTGCCGGATCTCGGAGCAGTGTGTGGCGACCCAGGGGTGTAGAAGGTCGATTCTTCCGTACCTTCTTATCCTGCGGCAAAGCCGAAGGTGCCGACGTACAACATGTGCTCGCCGGCGCCCCACGTCACCGGGTCTGTTCCAAGCCGGTAGCACACGTCCACCCAAGCGTCGAATTGCTCTTCAGGGAGCGCGTTGACCGCCGATTCGACAGGCGCGATCAAACCTTCCGCAACGGCCAATCGACGCGTGACCAGCCCGTGCGGGGACATGAGGCGCTCGATATCCATCGGATGTATGAAAAAAGCGTCGGTGAAGCCCGGGTTTTGCTTGTTTGGGATGTGCACGCCCGTTTCCATTAACCGCTCGTATGCCGGGCCATATTCGGCTATGGTGCCGGGTCCCAGTTTCAGTAGGTCTACATAAACGGCGTATCGTGTGATGAACGCCGCAAACAAGAGTCCGCCCTTTCTGAGGACCCGCGTTGCTTCCCGAATAGCCTGTTCACGGTCCTGTGGCACTGTAAGGTGGTAAAGTGGACCCATCAAGAGGACAACGTCAAATGAGGAGTCAGCAAATCTTGACAGATCGAGCGCGTCCCCGCACACGAAATCTTCGATGCGCGCGCCCAACTCTGCAGCCTTCTGCTTGCCTAGCGCGACGCTCGCGGAAGACAAGTCAAACAGCGTGACTTTGTGCCCCCGCTTGGCGAGTTCGATGCTGTAGCGACCGGGGCCACCGCCCACGTCCAAGATTCTCGATCCACTTGGGATGAATTCGCGCATTGCCCGCAAGGTGGTTGCGAACTCCATGCGATGACGGTCCAAGCGATCCCATTCTGCCTGCGACGAACTGTTGTAGAAGCCTTCCACGCGACTGGCCATAGTCTTCCCTCCCCCGTTGGGGGGATTGTCGCAGTTTGCCATCTGCCAGTCAACCGCTGCCCCACGACAAACCTATCATCTTGAGCAAACGGCCGAGTGCGATGATAGCGCTGGGGATGTGAATGCCAAGGGCGGTCAGCACTGCCATGATCAGCCCGAGAATGAAGATGGCGACGAAGACCATCAGTTCGCGACTTGATTTATCCCGCAAAAGCGGTGGCAAGTCGACCAAGATGATGAATGCGAATCCAAGGATCACGAGCACCACGCCGATTCACCCTTTCGGGACGTCCTTGGGCAGGCCACGCGCCTTGGCCACTATCAGAACGATAATGGGCACCAGCACCTCGAAGAAGGTCCACATGATGGTGACTTCGTCGCCAGCGGCTCGCGCGTGCTCAACGGGATTAGGATAGAGGGTCACAGAGTACACGATAATTAGTGCGCCTAACGCCAGTGCCAGGTGCTTGAAGTGCCTAAGTTTGAACGTTTCCGCCAGCGCTCTGCAGGATACGTACAGGAAAACCATCACTTTGAAAAACAGCAGCGGAACAAACGCGATCGCGAACAGGATTTCTGTTCGCCCCAAGCCGCGACCGACGCGTGCGATGCGAAGCGCGACAAGCGACGGTATGGAAAACAGCGAGATCGCGTCCCCAAGAACAGCGATATTTCTTGTCAGTATCACTATCACTGTGGTCGCACCGATCGCAAACCCTCCCAAGAGATACTTCAGAACCTGTTTAGGCGGTATCCGTACACTGGGGGAGATCATAAGGAGCGTTACCAGCTCTCCGAACGGTATAGTCACAATCATGCTCAATCCTTGCGCGTACTGCGTCGCGGTGAATTCGAAGGTCGGGATCAGATTGTGGAGGGCTATCTGGTCAGCTATCAAGATCGTCGATATCACCGTTAAGATGGTCGCGCCATAGGCGAACAGAGGGCCGTATCGGGCGACCACGCGGATCCCATATCTCACGGCCCATACGGCGATAAGCACGCACGTGATGGTCACAGCCCAAGGCGGTGTCTCGTGTAGTAAGCTTAGATTAACCAAATCTGCCATATCGCCAAGGTTGAGCGTGGAAAGAGTGACGAAAAACCAGACGTAAAGAACACCCAGGGCGCCTCCGGTGAAACCACCGAACACCTCCCTAAAGATCTGAATCAGATCTTTGCCTGGAAACCTTGCGATCAGAGCGCCGTAAGTACCCATGAGCGCGAAGCCCACCAAAGCCCCGGCTATCGCCACTATCCAGGAGTCTCGTCGAGCGACAACCACCAAGAACGAGGTCAGCAAAGAGGACGCCTGTATGAGGCAAGCTATCAAAAACATGAAGCGGGTTGGGGATATCCTGCCTTCCTCGGCCGTCATGATGCGCCCTCTTTCATCTCCAGGGATTGTGTCGTTTGGCCGACCGATAGGATATGGGCTTCCACTTTTACTGCGAAGTCGATATCCGCAAAAAGCGAATCCCACTCTGGGCTCATGAACTCCCATTCTTTGCGGTACTTCTCGCGTACCGCCCGACTGAACTCAAATATGTCGGCATCGAGCGCGCGAGCTGCTTCGAACGCTTCCAAAACCGTGGCGCCTATCTCGGCTTCCGCCATCTTCTTCAGTCGTTCCACCACCTCCGAAGCTGACAGGCCACTGAAACCGCGAAGCTCTGTCAAAGACAGAACCGAATGGAGCGACAAGGTGACTTTGACGCCGCCATCTTCCCGGAGCTCCACTTTCCGGTTCAGATTTTGATTCGTGATGTCGAACGAAGCCCTGCCGGCATCGCTTTCGGCCGAGAACTCTCCTCTTCGGACGCAGCCAGTTGTCCAAGTGTACCCCATGCTCTGTTTTTCTGAGAGCCGCCCCACCATCTTGTCATCTTTGATCACTGCCATACCCGAGAGCCGGATCCGGTCTTTTCCGTCCTCCTTCTCCAGCGACGCAATAGGTATCACGAGCGAGCTGTTCTTATCTAGCAGTTTGAACACCAGATCTATGATCCGGACCTCATATCTCTCCGTATCCCTTACTGCGAGAGCCAAGAACATCGCCGAGGACGGGTCTTGCTCGGGCTTGGCTTTGAGAATTTCTTCGGCCCGGCCATCGGCTACCATGACCGGAACCTCCAGACGCGCGTCCCGGGCGCGCAGGAAGAAATCGATCCGATCGCGAAGTCCGGCTTCCGCAAGTGACGTCCCTAGCAGTAGTACCTGGTTGTGGTCGAGTAGGATGTGCTTGCTGCTCGCCCTATCCAGTTCTCCGATAGCGCCCCAAACAGATGTGTCGCTTGCCTTCACCAAAATGACCTGTTCCTGACTCGTCCCGCCCCCGTCGTCTGATTTCGTGCCTAAAGGCATCACCTTGCGGATCTGCAGTGTAAGGTCTGTCATGTTCGGGTTATCTTGCGTTTCGTCAAGCGCGATCCCAGTCACTATTGCCAAAGAATCCAGTTCCCGGTTATCCCAGCACGCCCCAAAGAAATTGGCCTGTGCCAGTGCGAGGACAAACAACAGGGCGGTTCGAGCGCCTCTTTTGGTCACGGTTTCTTTCCTGAAGAACCTACTGCGTCGTCGGCTGTCTGCCCATCCTCGGGGGGAACAAAGTAGGGGTGACGCACTTCATCTTCACAGACAATCTGGCGAGGACGGCTGACCATAGACCACAAAGGCATCCGTACCACCGTGTCCTTAAGGTCGCTGGTCCAGTCAAGTCCGTCAAAAAATGGAACCCCAAAGGAAGTCAGCGTCGCAAGATGGATCGACACGCCTAGGAGGCCCATGGCGATTCCGTACCACCCGAGCATCGCGCTCATTAGCATCATGATGATTCGCAGTATCGACACTGAGCTGTTCAACGCGGGAACCACGAAGCTCGCTATCGCTGTGATCGCGACGACGATGACCATCGCCGGACCAACCAACCCGGCCGATACGGCAGCATTTCCCATGACCAGCGCCCCTACGATGCTGACGGCCTGACCGACGGGGCGAGGCAAGCGGATCCCGGCCTCGCGAACGATTTCGAACATGAACACCATAATGAATGCTTCCAGGTACATAGGAAAAGGCGTGCCTTCTCTGGCGCTTGCGATGGTGAACAGAAGTTTTGTGGGTATGAGTTCTTGATGGAAGGATGTGAGCGCGATGAGAACTGCCGGAGCGAGGGTCGCCAAACCGAACGCCACAAACCGCAACGCTCTGGTTAGGCTCGCAAACGGCCAGCGCGAGTAATAGTCTTCAGGGGACTGAAAACCTTCCACCAGCAGCATGGGCGCGGTGAGCACGAAAGGCGTACCGTCGACGACTATCGCGGTCCGACCTTCCAGGAGTAGCGCGGCCACCACATCAGGCTTTTCGGCGTAACCGATAGTGGCAAAGGGCGACAGAGGGGAATCTTCGATGTATTCCTCTATGTAGCCTGACTCGAGTACGGCATCCACATCGAGGGCTTGGACGCGGCGTCGGACCTCGCCGACGACATCCATGTTGGCGACACCGTCAAGGTACATAAGGCAGACTCGAGTCGCCGTCCTCCGGCCCACGATCATTAGCTCCGACCGCAACTGCCCGCTCCTGATTTTCCTGCGTATTAGCGAGACGTTGGTCTGAAGATCCTCATTGAAACCCTCACGGGGACCGCGCACGACCGTCTCGGACTCCGGCTCCGTCACGTCTCGTTTGGCATATCCCCTCGCCTGGATGCCCAGCGCCATGTCACAGCCGTCAATGAAAAGGGCTACGTTACCTGAAAGACATCCGTCTACCAGCTGCTTCATTGACCTTGTGACAGCTACGACACTGGCGTAGAGGACCTCCTCACTCAGCGCGTCCACGAGTTTCTCGTCTGACTTGCCAAACGACTCGGGTCGCCAGCTCACAATTGGGCGAGCGATGAGGTTGGCCACGTACGAAGGATCGATGAGGTTGTCGATGAAAACGAGCGCCCCCACAATGCCACCACCGGGGCCAAACCGGAGATTTCGCACCTTGATATCGCTTCCCGCGCCGAGGCTTGCCACCAGATCTCTCACGTTTCGCTGTAACTCGTCGCTGAGATCCGGGGCACGATCACCCGGGCCCCCTCCCGACTTTTCCTGAGCAACGCCCGGACGCCGGTTCGCGTGGCCAAGGTATTTCAGTTTTCGAAGGATAAACCGGAAGAGCAACAGAACTATTCCTTTCCTACCAATTCTATAGTTAGTTATGGCCTTGTTGTTCCCGGAGTATGTGCTTACCGGCAGGTATCTGAGGAGGGGAAAGCCCGATGATATCCGGTCCTCTTGTGGAGCTTTTGTACGAGCCCGCAAGCATCCAGCGGTGGAATGACCACATTCGTCCCGCGCAGGGCTTCACAGAGCTTGACAAGCAAGCTCAGAAAATGGTCTTCGCGTATATCCTGGGCAAGTTCGAGGAGGGGGCGGGCGCCCGCGTCGATTGGCTCAAGGTGATCGAGTACGGACTTTTTGAGCTCTTGCATCGAACCAAGCTGACAGACATCAAGCCGCCTATATTTCACAGGCTCATGGCCGAAAAAGGAGTCGAAATAAACGAGTGGGTTCTCGGACGTTACCGGGGTCAAGCGTATCTGAATGGCGGGCTATTCGAGCGGTTTGAGGGGTATCTAGGCGGCGGGGCGCTCGGATCTCTTGAACAGCGCATCATCGGCGCTTCGCACTATCTGGCCACTAAATGGGAGTTTGACATCGTATACGGTCTCAACCCCGGCCTTTACGGCCTTGAGAAAGAGCGGCGCCAGATCGAGGCGCAACTCGGACAGCATTCCTCTCTCTGTGGCGTCAAAGAGGTTGTGGAGTCTCAGGCCACCAAGAACCTTGCGAACTTGATTAGCCAGCTCAGATTCCAACTGCGGTGGGGACAAACGCCGCGAGTGCCCCAAACATCGGTCTTGGGGCATTCGCTTATCGTCGCCCTCTTGTCCTACTTCTGCTCTATCCAAATCGGCGCTTGTCCGAAGCGGATTTATAACAATTACTTTTGCGGGTTGTTCCACGATCTGCCCGAGGTGCTTACCCGCGACATCGTTGCGCCTGTGAAGAGGGCCGTCGAGGGTCTGGACGAGATTATCAAAGATATCGAAAGCGCCGAGGTGGAAGAAGCTCTCTATCCGCTGCTTCCCGAGAGCTGGCGTGACGAGGTCCGCTATTTCGTGGAAGACGAGTTTCAGGACCGGATCGTGAGGGGCGGCGCGCGCCTAAGCGGAGTTAGTTTGGACGACTATAATGAGGACGTCTACTCCCCGGTAGATGGCGAAATCCTCAAGGCGTGCGATCAGTTGGCGGCGCATGTCGAGGCTTTCCTATCGTTTCGCCATGGAATCAAGTCCCAGCACCTGCGCGAGGCCGTTTCGTCCATCTTTTCCGCGTACAAGGACAGATTCATCCACGGAGTGAATTTCGGCGAAGTTTTCCACTACTTTGATCCCGTAAACCTTGCGTGAAGCGCAGACCGTGCGCCCAAAAGGTCGTAGTGATAGCATGGTGACCGAGAATAGCTAGAGTAGTCTCGATCGCGGGGCTTCATAGATTAGGGTTTCACCCAAATTCTACGGATGGCGAGTGAGCGACATGGGCAGAGGTGGAGGCGGCGGAGGCGGTGGCAGCAGAGGAGGAGGCGGCTCCTTTGGGGGCGGCTCCTTCGGAGGAAGCAGAGGGGGCGGCGGCTCCTTCGGCGGTAGCCGTGGCGGAGGCGGCCACATCGGTGGCGGCTTCGGGATAGGGAGAGGTGGGGGGACCGGCAGCAGCAGGGGTGGTTCGGGCGGCATCTTCGGCGGTGGCAAGGCTCCTCCGTCGCGCCCTGTGCCACTCGCGCCGAGGCCTTCACGCCCGCCTCATTACGTGCCGCGGCCCATATGGTGGGGAGGATGGTTCGCGCCTAGGCGTCCCGTTGTTATAGTCCCGGCACCTATCCCCGTTGGCGGACGCCGGCCGGCGGATGGGGGAGGCAGCGGCGGCCCGGGTGGCAACCCGGTAGACCGGAGGCCGCGTACGGGTTGCGCCACTTTCCTAATCGTGTTGGCGCTGTTGATCGGGGTCGTCCTGATCGTGAACATGTTCTCGCACCAGGGAACCTCACCCGGTCAGGTTATAGGTTCCACTGTGCGTCGAACTCCGCTTCCTTCCGGGGCAGTGAATGAAACGGGGTACTACACCGACCAGGCGGACTGGATCAGCAACCGTACCCAGCTTGAGTCAGGTTTGAAGCACTTCTATCAGAAGACCGGAGTTCAGCCTCATCTTTACATCACGGATACGGTTGACGGCTCGCACTATCCGAGCAGGGCGGACCTGGAGGGCTTCGCGAACAGGCTCTACGATCAGTTGTTCACAGATGAGGCGCACCTGTTGGTGGTGTTTTTCGAGTACGAGCCCAACATGTACATGACGTGGTATGTAACCGGAACGCAGGCCAAGACCGTGATAGATTCTGAAGCGGGGGATATCCTTCTGGGGTTTCTCGATAGGTATTATTACGAGTCGAACCTTTCTGACGAGCAATACTTCAGCAAATCGTTTTCGGAAGCGGCCGACAAGATTATGACGGTCACGCGCTCGCCGTGGATTCCGGTGGTCATCATAATCGTGCTCGTGGTTCTTGTGGCAATCGGGTACAACTGGTGGATTCAGGCCAAATATCGCAAGGAGGCGGAATCCAGGCGCACCGAGGAAATACTGAAGACGCCTCTCGAGAAGTTCGGTAGCACGGAAATCGACGATCTCGCAAAGAAGTACGACGAACCTAAGCCGAGCGACGGTGAAGAAAAGGTGGACGAAAGCGAGCCGGGATCAGACGAAATCGTTCCGAAACGGTAATGATCTCTGTGACGACCGTCCAAGGGCAACGGTAATGCGCGACAGTAGGTTTCAAAACGGAATAGGACAAACGAGGAGGAGACTAAAGTGGGTATTCTGGACAGATTCAGCGACATCATCAAGGCTAACGTCAACGCGCTATTGGACAAGTTTGAAGATCCGTCGAAGATGATCGATCAGTACCTTATCCAGATGTCCGAAGATTTGGCAGAGGTCAAGAGGAACACGGCCAGCGTGATGGCGGAGGAGACTCGAACCAAGAGGCTGTATGAAGCCAACCAGGCGGAAGTTGCCAAGTACGAGGGCTTCGCCAAGAAGGCTCTCGCCTCGGGTAACGAGGGCGACGCTCGGGTTTTCATCGCGAAGAAGCAGGAACTGGAGAACGTGGGCGCCGGGCTGATGACGGCAGCCGCCGGGGCGCACGAAAATGCGGTGAAGATGCGCCAGCTTCACGACAAGCTGGTGTCCGACATCGAGATCTTGAAGGCGCGCCGCGAGATGATCAAGACAAAGGTAGCCGTGGCCAAGACCCAGCAGACCATCAACCAGGTCGCTTCGTCCACAGCCATGATGTTTGACTTCTGTGCCTCACGACCTGCAGTTCTCTGGCTTCCTT
>CAZMEF010000008.1:0-23716 GCA_964565305.1 uncultured Eubacteriales bacterium
ATCCAAGGTTATTAAGCTTCTGCTGAAGCTCTTTTACGCTCTGCCCCTCTGAACCGTAGGCAAGGTATTCATTGGAACCGTCCCATTGTGCCATGAGGATCACCCTCCTCTATCATAGTACACAAGCGGGGTTTCCGTCTTCTCTCACGGGCCATCCGCCCCGCCTCCCCCTCAGTGTCTAGTGCCCGTGATCGGTGTCTGTGGAACTACACAAATAGCGCATCGGGATTCCGCCCCTGGGGTACGCTGTGGTCAGCGTCGAACTCAATGTAGATTGGGAAGATGAGGTGCGCATGGAAGGTGTTCGACGTTGACCCAACCGTGCCATTGGCTTCCGAGATCAAGAACGACTGACGTATGAGTACCATCGTTTGACGAGGATGGCTGATTGCGTATATGCCAGGGATATAATCGTAGCTAGAGCCGTCTATCAGGAGTTCGCCTGTAAAGTTAGCGAAATACACTGGTTGCCTATACAATCTACCAGTCGTGCCATCCTTGAATGCCGCGCCCAACAGGATAGGCTTTATGTTTTGGCCAGTAGTTACATTGATGCACTTGGCGTAACTGCTACTGGTTCCCGAACCAAGAATGAGCGATGAACCGCCAACCGTCTTGCCGATGAGAAATGCACTACCGCTGCGTTCGGTATGCTGTCCCCAGATGAACGAGTCGCCTAACACCAAGCAAGAGATGGCGGCTTGGGCCATATAGCAAAACTGCACGGCGTTCGTTATGTTCGAGCCGCTAGTCCAAGCATCACCGTAGTGGTGGCTGTAGTTGTAGTAGAGACGTATGACCTTACTTGACACCTGCGGGCATGTAAAGATCACATATCCATATCCCGGCTGTGCATAGTGAACAGTGACCCCTGCTCCATAGTAGTCTGTCAGCGCCGCCGCAACGTCAGTACTGAAGCCTGAACCATCCGACCGTATGCCGTAATATTTCGCCATCGAATATCACCTCCTAAGTAGGCCATTCAACTACGTCTGACATGGCTAGAGCGGGGCTGAACGTCAGGACGCTCAGCGGAGGATGGGCAGGGAATGCGACTAACTCGAACCCGCAGCCCCCACCGCTAGGAGGCGGCGCAACGCCCCCCACCGCCCCGTTCTTACCCGCTATGGCCAGTCCCACCACTAACCCGTTCTGAAAATCAACCTCACTCATGGCTCATCCCTCCTACGCTCATACAGGCTTATTCCCCGCATTCCAGGTGATTGTCGCCGACGCGCTGGTCGTGTTGTTGGTGATGGATGTAATCTTGCCGTCAACGTCTTTGACCCAGCTCCAGTCATACACCGTGCCGTCGTCGTACTCGCTGACCATGCCATCGTCGTAGATGTCTAGGTCTGTCAGACTGGCGTTCGTGCCCTCGATGCCGTTCTCGCCGATACGGATTTCATGTGTCACGCCCGCGCTGGTCTCATACTGTAACCGTAGCCCGGTGTCGTCCTTGACGATATAACCCTTCATGCGCTGGTTTTCGTCGCCCGCACCCCAGGTCATCTTCGGCACGGAGTAGCCCGTCACTTCGTCAGTCTCAAAGTTAATTCCCAACTTCTTGTTCAAATCGTAGTCGTACACCGTGACCGGGTAGGCGGTGACGTCGGTTGTGACGCCTGTGTGAGTAGCGTCCGTCCAGTACAGCGCGTTAAGGTTGCGGTCAGTGAGCTGCACCGTGGGAGTTGGGCTACCTTCCTGCACGGTCCCCTCGTAAAAGTCCAGATCCTTACCCTTTATCACGATAAACGCTATCGGGCTGGTGTCTGACGCGAGATAGTTAGCAACCATTTGCGAGGTATCGAGTTGGTCTACGGTTAGCTCGCCGATGTTGCCCTTTTCGGCGTACAAGACTTGGGTGATAGTCGTGTTGCTGATAACGACGTCTAGTTCGGCTTGCAGGGCTTCGATGGCCGTCGCCGACAAGAGTCCGTCGAACACGTACTTGCCTTCTGTGGCATCAAAGTAGATTTTGTTCTTGATGTTGAGGTGCCCAGTATCAAGGTTGAACCAGCTCGAAGCGTCCGTGGCCTGAAGTACCCCTGTCTGAACCAGGTCTGCAGTAACGATACCCGCCGCCACAAGGGCTGCCACAATAGTACCATCGGCAGTGATGGCCGTGGAGTAAGTCTCGCCCCCATCGTCGGAATAACCAAAGCCCCCGGCTCCCCACTTCCATATCTTCGTGGAGGTCTCCAGCGTCTCAGCGTCGCAGATGTAGATTGCATCTTCAGCGACAATGACATGCCCACCAAGCATGTTGGCGATAAGTTCGGCGGCTCCCTCGACGGTGCTGATGCGGTCGTTGATTTCTTCTATGGAGACCCCATCAATAGTCCCGATTATATCCCCTTTGAACGCCACGTTCTCCGTGGGACGGTACGGGTTCTCAGGCTGAAGGCTTGGCTGGACAATCTGGGAACCGACGCGCCCTGTTGGGGTTATGTCCTGGTCAACATCCCTAAAAGCCTGGACGCCGAAGGTATAGAACCCGTTGGCTTTCACGCCGTGCCAGATGTAGGCCCTTGTGTCGGGGGGCACGTAGGTTCTGGTCTCCTCCGTCAGGTTTGTGCCCATGACGTACTGTTCGCCAGTGTTGGAAGACCGCAGGTAGACTATAAAGCCGTCTATGTTGTACTGGTCGCCTTCCCCCATGTAAGACCACTCGAAGGAGATGTCGGCGCTCCCGTCGTCGTTCAGGGTATGGTCAACCGCCGTCCCGTCGTCTTTCACCACGGGGTTTGCGGGAGTGATGCCTATGCGGTCGTTCCGGTTGTTGAAGTTGGTTGTCACGCCCGCTACCGCCTCGGCCGCTACTCCCCCGACCGTGCCTATGAAGTTGGGTTCCCCGAGGTAAACATCTCTCCACATGATGGGGCACTGCAAGGGTCCGACTTCGAGGCCCGATTCGGTCTTCCTGGCGGCGGCTATGCCGAACGACCACAGGTAGGAGGGGTTAAGGCCGGGAATCGTGTAGTGCGCCGCGTCCGCCGTATTGGGCGTCAATGCGGTTGACGGCTTTGTGACCGAAGGCTCTCCAGGAGGGTTCAGCGGGTCACCCGACCACTCCATGAACAAGAGTATGAAGTCGGCCGGGAACTCGCCCTGGACGTACTGTTCCCACGCCAGGGTGGTGAGCATAGTACCGTTGGGCGCCTGCGCCACCTGAATGCCAGTCGGCACGGGGGCATTTGTGGGGATTCCTGCGGAACGGTACAGGACGGTTCCCGAAAACGCCTCCTGAGCCCACTGGCTAATATCGTCGATGTCCGATATGCCGTAATCGCCAATAGTCTCGGCCTTGCCCGTGGTCTGACGGATGAACATGGCAAGTTTCTCGAAGTTGGCCTGCACCTTGACGGCAAAATCGGGATCGTTCTGGTCTATCCGGTATGGGAGTTGAAAGACAGGCAGCGGCTTAGCCATCGTCTACCACCTCGCCTGCGCTCTGTACTGGACTTCGATTGACCGCACCTTCATCATCTTCCCCGGCTGGTAGTGGTAGATGACGGGCTGGAAGTACCGACAGTAGGTCCCCGGAGGGAAACTGAACCTTCTCCACGCGGGGTCAGGTTCGAGCGTTACGGCATCGGGCGATGGCAGGTCAATCAACCGGGGGTCGGCCGTATCCTCGTTCGGCAGGTAGGGGTCTACGCCGAGTAGGGCCATCACAGGTTCAAACGCCCCCGATTCGGGGTCCGCGTTCACTATGAGTTTCAGGAGTTTCTTTCGTCTGTTGGGTTCCGGCCCGCTGGTCGCCGCGAACCTGTAGTACGCCGCTATGGGCTTGCCGAAGTCCTCCGTGCCGTAGTCCTGCTCCACGATATAGCCATCCACGGAACTGCCGCTCAAAAAGTGCGACTGGTCGTTCTCGTCTATGAAGGAGAGGAACACGGAAGCGTTTATCTCGTCCCACGGCCAGACAGCCCCCGTAGTCGGGTCAAAGGCCAATACCAGGTTGTTGTGGTCGTCTTCCAACGGCAGGCTGAACCAGATGAGTCCGTCGTGTTTCGCCGCGGAAGCGTCGGCCAAGTGCTCTTGGCTTATTCTCCTCCACAGGTTCGGTATTTTGTCTCTTGTTATGGCTTCGGAGCGGTAGCCGTTGTAGCGGTATATGCCGTCTCTGGCTACGTAGTAGAGGTATCCGCTGTCCTCCACCACGGCTTCGGGTCCTACGCATCCGGGTTCCGCCATCGGTCCCGAGAGTTCCATGTCGTCCATGCTTGTGCCTTTGAGCGCCCAGACGGTCTTCTCCTTGAAAATTGCGAGATGGTCTTGCGCCTTGTAGTGTCTGACCGCCCTGATCTCGTCTCCGTCACCGTCTCCGATGGCCCAGTAATTCTCTATTGGCCACTCGTCGGGCTTGAAGGACTCTGAGAATATGAGGGTCGAGGGATCGCTCTTCCTGACGGTGAAGAACTTCTCGCGGTAAAGCTCCACGAGCCACCCGTCTTGCGGTGCGTTTTCCACGTCCGTTATGGTGAGTCCGTCAGTCTTCCAGGGCCGCGTTGCGCCGTCGAAGGCTATGAGGAAGTTCACGCCCATGACGAACCGTACCCTGCCGGTGGACAGGTTGTCCTTTATCAAAGCAAACTCCGAGGTCTGCCAGTTGTACTGATACGCCGCGCCGGCGCAGGTGACTATGAGCAAACGGGTTGGCCCGTAGTAGAAGGCCCCCGCGCCGGTTATCGGTCCGGGCAGGGCCGTAACGTTCAGCCGCTGCTGCCCTCTGCGTTTCTCCAGCAAGTCGGCGACACGGGCTATCACGTTCCGGCAGTCCGGCGTGTGAGCGGAGTTCATCAGGGGCTTCTCGTTGAGCCCTCCTCCGAACTGGTTTAGAAGCCACAACTGGCTAGCCATCTAGTACCATCTCCTGGCCCTGATCCTGCGCGGGAGGTTTTGTCCGTACTGGTGCCTCTCGAACTGCTCTTTGCCGGTAACCCACTCACCGTAAGAGAAGTCCCGTTCCGCCTGCCAGCCCTCTTTCTGGTTCGCCCTGAAGACAAGGTAATGGACATATAGGTGATGGAAGGAGTCCGGTATGTCTGGGATCTCCTCTTCAAGGCTCTGCTCGGTGAACCTCGCGAGCTTCTTGTAGCCAGCGATCTTCAGCGTGTCGCCCGTATGGAGTTCGACGTCCTGTAGGACGATCTTCCCGTCCTCAAGGCGATACCCTTTGCCGTCAAAGTCGCCGGGACTAAGTTCGGGCAGTATCAGATGGACTTTGCCGCTTTCTACGGAAAGCCTGTTGACTTCCCGCAAGGAGGATGGGATGTCATATTCGTTGGTGCCGGCCATAAGAGGCGCGGTGACCGTCTTGGGCAAACGCGCCACCTTCTCAAGTTCCGCTTGAGCCATATTGAGCCATGCAAGCCACACGGTTATCTTGTACTGCTCTCCAGATAGCTCGCTAGCCTGTGCGATTATCTCAGCAGGCTTCATGGCCAATCCCCCTCGTCTAGCCTTTGATTATCTCTTCGCATTCCGTTTCTGTGAGAACCTTACCAACGGCCGGCCTCCCTGACTTTCGCCTAAGTCCTTTGATTTGTTTGGTTGCTCCTTGCTTTGTATCCTTCATGCCTTCATGCCTTCATACCTCTTCTATGAGTATATTGTTTTCTACAATATTCCCACGTCCTTCGCTTAGATTTACTGGAGCTATCCCTTGATAATGGTTCAACAGGATTCGGTTATAGTTTGATTGTTTGTTCGAGCCATCGCTTAATATGATAGTACCTTGTTGCGGTTCACTTTCAAAACCCACTACACATTTAACAACCTCGCAGAAATCGGAACCTTGGACTACTATACCCATGCTATTCCCACGGCAACTTGCGCTTATAAGGTAGATATAACTGGATTGTAGTACCGCAATCCCCATGTCACTATCTATCGCCGTCTGATTACACACATATATGTTGTTAGAATCACTGATGGCAAGCCCTGCGTTGAAATTTCCTTCACAAACGTTGGACTTAACTGTTGTATTGGAGGAGAGAGTAATCTCTATGCCACCACCTGTAGGATTAGCTCCTTCCCCAAACTGAACCTGATTAAAGTACACTAATCCCGAGTCGAGGTTTTTTAGAATAATGCCTGCACTACAAGTGTTGTTTACAACTGAGACGAATGGCGAGGCGGCCTCGATCTTCTGGCAAGTATTGAAAGCGATATTCGCGCGTCCCTTCGGCATAAGCATATCGCTCGTGTTGAGAATTATGTTGGAATTGGTTGTGTTCATGCGGATTGTTACAAACGATCCGCTTTCAACGTTAATGGCCTTCGGATGAATATCGGTGATGTTACAGGAGATGCGATTGTACTTTATTGCAAGAGATATTACGAACGTGGTCGTAATACCATAAGCGTACCGTTCATTAGTGTCAATCAGATTGGCCTCTATGGTAACACCGTCATTAATGTTCGCGTATACTCCATACCTAAAATTCAAGAATATATTAAACCGGATCCATACGTTCGCACACAGACCAATTGTCAAACACTCACAAAGATGTTCCATTTTGCATAGCTCTATCGTCACGTTCCTACAGTTTAACGCAAGCACCCCAACTATCTGATCGTCTGGCTCGTAATCATCGGTTCCCCGAACACTCAAGGCCCTAATCACTAGACCATGTGCGTTCACGGCAACGATGCTGGCCAAATACATACTCAACAGCATTGGTACCTCTATTGGTGTTACAACGCCCTCGAGGTAATCTCGATTTAACTCCGAACCCGAAGAGAAATGGGTATGCAGTATCGTTTTGCTTGTGTAGTTGTCCGCCGACAAATCTCCCTGCATAGCATACTGTATCGAAACCTCATATTCATCTTGGCCCATGAGCGTTATGTTGTTCTTGCCTATAACATGGATTTCCCCAGTCAGATTGTATGCGCCCTCAAGAAGCAACGCCGTCCCACCTGAATCCGGCAATGCTCCTATAGCGGCATTTATCTGTTCCTGGTCATCCACTCCATCACATAGGTAATCACAGTCCAATATAGTCCAGCCAGCGGTGGAAGTGCCGATTACTACAAGCGAAGAGGGGACCTCGGCGCCAACGCCCGCCGGTCCTTGTGGTCCTTCGGGTCCCATAGGGCCTCGTGGACCTCGAGGGCCTTCCAAACCGATCTCTATAACGCGAGGCTTTAGCTTGTCGACGATCTCAAGTTTCATTAGCCTTACCCCCGTCCCCGCAATCATTCCGCCGGTATGCTTATAGCCGGACGCACATCAAAGGAACCTTCCATGAGCCTGGTTCGGATGTCGCCAGAAGATGTAACCAACAAGTCGTAGAAGTGTCTGCCGAGAGCCAAGTGCCCTGTCTCCAAGGCGCTTAGCTCCAAGAGTACAGTGCCTTCTTCCCCGCCCAGTGTTATCTTTCCGTTCTCGGTGGAAAGTTCCGTTATGACCTCTAAGCCAGGAGCCCGTCTTACTTGCATGAAGGCCGTATAACCGGTTAGGTCAATAGGGTCTTCTTCGCTAACCCCCCACAGTTTTCGGACAAACTTAGCGTAGTCCCCTGATTGACGACGATATTGTAAGTGGCTGTCAGCAAAGGCACGGTTCCATCAACTCCAATCGGCCTATCCTTGGACAAAAAGAAGGTTGTTGCTGCTGCCCGTAGAGATGGCGGTTATCTCGCCGGAGTATAAATTGCCTTTCGCCAGGTACATCTCATAGGTCCCGCCGCCCTTGGGAACCACTATGCCCTTGGATGCCTCCGCCGTGGCCCCCAATCCAAGGTAGATATCAGCTTCCGTCGAAACATTTTGAAACAAGCGATAGCTAATACCGCTAGATGCCGGGAGAGCGTCGCACACCTTTATGCTGGTCGCTCCGACGGCCTTGGTTGTAACCGAAGGCGTCAAATAACCTGTTCTTCCCACGACATAAACCCCCTTCGGATAAGGAAAAGGGGAGGCCCTAGAGCCTCCCTAAGCCTAGAATGAAGCAAAGGTGCCTGCCCGCACCCAGTTGGCGTCGGCTATCGTGTTGTCGGCCTTGCAGCGGTAGATGTAGGTGTCATCTATGCGGAGGTCGCCTTTCTTTGCGGCAGTGCCGTCCACGCCCGCCGTTGCCCCTTCGCCCGTACCTAACTTCGCTCCGGTAACGGTCAGATTGTCGCCCGCCTTGACCAGGGCGATGCTGTTGCCTGCTACGCCCTTGGTCTTGGCGGTAAACGTGGTCACGCCTGCTTCCGAGGCCGCGGTAACAAGCGGGTTGGGAACGGTGCCCGTCCCGTATTTGACTCCGACGTCTCCGACGGTGCCCGCCGCCAGCACAGCCAGCACCAAGTTGGCGGATGTGGCTGTGGCGTTATCCCCTATAAGGACTTCATTGGCCTTTGCGGGATCAGAGAGCGAGCTCTTGAACGTATAAGTCACGTCCCCGACCTTTACCGTGTTGTCGTTGGCGGCGTTCCCTGCGGCAATCGTCAGTTTACCGGTGGCCGCCACCGCGTTTACGGGCGTCGCCTTCTCCGAGAACATGCGCATGAAGGCGCACAGGGCTTCGAGTTTGGTACCCACCTGCCCGAGTTGCGAGCCGGGGCACATCATATTAAGCTTTCCTTTGGCCTCAGCCGATAGAGCGTCTATCTGCATTGGGATACTCCCTCCTAACCTGGGTCATAAGCCAGCTTGCGAAACGCCGGGTGCATTTCGCGTGCAGCGTCGTTGATTCGGTTCGCCCTGTCCCGTTGTATGGCGCGTTCCAGGTCTTCATTGTGCCTAAAAACCTCGCCTGCCGGGTCAGGATGCCGTTCGATGCGATTGTCCCTCGCCTTTTCGAGAACACGCCCGTCTAGCACGTCCCAGGGCACTATCCAGGCGAAGGTATTCGGTCTGTGCTCTAGGCAGTGGACCTCAAACCTTCCATTTCGGACATTGCGGACTATGAACAGCGTGTCGTCTACGTCGCGAAGCCGGCGCCCTATATCGTGCAAGTCATGGAACAGGGGCCGTAAGTACGGCTTGCAGTCTGCCTCTAGCCTATTCCTGACCTCTGTTTGAAACTGTTTCCAAGTGTAATGCACGCGTATCCTCCTCCACCGAAAGGGAGCGGAAGACGGGTGCCTCCCGCCCCTTTCGCCTTACCATCGTACAAGCTACTAGTGCTCGGTGATGCCAGTGAGCAGACTCTGCGCAGCAGGACACTGGCAGCCAAGGTCGGCGTACATCCTGAGCACCGCGCCGTAAGCGGGCTTGTCCGAAATCCACTTCAGGACAGAGCCATCACGGTCGATCCAATCCCAGTCTGTCATCCTGTAAAGCTTGATGTCACTCTTGCAGATGCCGGCTAGTGTGCTGGGTGCCATGTACTTCTCTCTAACAAGAGGGATTCCGTTGAAGTCCAAGCCCTTCCAGCCGCCCTTGAGTTCAATGGTGTTGTTCTGTCGCTTCTGTGCGGTTAGAAGGTTCCCGTAGGCCCGAAGAACTCCGTAGGACCCCATAAGGTGGTCTACTTCGCCGCCGGCCATGAATTCGGAGAGGTCAATCGCCTTCTGGATAACGACCTCCGAAATCTCGCCGTTTACCGCCTCGACCTGGGAGCACAGCCAGGGGTAGGTAGAGCGGCTAAGGCCATAGATCGAACCAGAGGTGGAGATGATCGCTCCGAAGCCCGTAAGCTCGATGCCCTTGTTGCCGTTGATGTAGATGGTGTTGCCGGTAGTCGTATCGCCGTCGTCGTCCACGGTGACCTGCGAGTTGGCATGGTCAACCTTCGTGATCCGCATTCCGGCCTTGACCGGCACGTCGGCGT
Organism: uncultured Eubacteriales bacterium; assembly: GCA_964565305.1. Taxonomy (GTDB): domain Bacteria; phylum Bacillota; class Sulfobacillia; order Fermentithermobacillales; family Fermentithermobacillaceae; genus DULO01. The sequence continues at coordinate 9,776 of CAZMEF010000008.1, forward strand.
TGTAGGAGTCAATTGCCATGCCCTCAGCGAGTCCGACAACCGATGTCAAAGTCAGTACGTTGCTGGTGGCATCGGTGACTGTGGCGATGATGCCGCCGCCGTTGCCGAAGAACTGCCTCGCCACGGAGTCCTTGGCGTCGGTCTCCGCGTCCTTTAGTTCTTGGGTCAGGAGGTTGGCAAACGCCGCCCGGTTGGTCTTGGATGCCTCGATGGTCTTGTCCGTGATCTGGATGTAGGCGAACACGTTGCGTGTTTCCCACTTGGCCTGTTTGGTCTGCCGGCTGTAAGGGGTGGGTAGGGTGGCGTCATCCGCCCTGTTACCTACGCCGCCCTGCCTGCCGTACCGCAGAGCCATAACGATGTCCTTGCCCTCTACGCCTTCCGAGTTCTTCTCGATCTGTGCCACGGTGGGGCTTGACCTCTCGTTTAACTGGTAACGCAGAGCGTCCAGGTAGAACGAGCGTAGAGCCTCACCAGCAGCCGTTATCCCTAACACTGGTGGTCACTCCTCTCTTCATCGAACAACGAGTCCGGGCCGCCGCCAAACGACATCTATTGGGGCATTGACGCCATCCACTGCCTCTTAGCCGCTTCCAAATCTTGAGGACGGTTAGGAGGTGTGATAGGCGGTTTCCCTGCTGAAATTGAACCGGAGATCACGGCGGGAGGCTTATGGCCGGATGCCACGGCCTGCACGTATTCCTGGATGATCTCCTGCTGCAAAGCGGCTTTCAATGCTTGCCGCTGGTCTTGGGTGAGTTTCTGAACGTCAACCGGCTGGGGCCTGGTTCGTTCCTCCGCTATCTTGAAGGCCATATCCACCGCCTGCTGGGGCGAAAGCTGCATGAGCGCCGGGTTCTCCTTCAGAATTTCCTGGACGACTGGGGCTCGTTGCTCGAAGACCTCGGCACCCAAGGACACTACGTGCTTGGTAAATGCCTGCTGGAAGTCTCCGGTTCTTTTGGCGTAGTCCATGCGCTGCTTGTGCTCCTGGGTTATGCGGTCTCTCTCCGCCTGCACCCTGGCTACCTGCTGCTTGTGATCGAATAATGCCTCTTGGAAGGCTATCGGGTTCTCGTAATACTTGGCTTCACGTTCTTCGGGTGTGCCCTGCAAGAGGTCGGGGGGTTCCGGCAACTCGGGAAGCTGTGGCTCGGGTACAGCCGGAGTCTGAGCAGTCTGGGTCTCGGGCAATGCTCTCATAGCCAGTTGCCCCAAGGTGGTGAGTAGGTCGGGCGGTATCTGGACTACGGGCTGCTGCGCAGGCTGGACGGGTTGAACCGCCGGAGCCTGAACAGGGGCCGTCTGCGGAGCGGGAGGATTTGACTCCGCAGACGAAGTTACAGCCGCTCCTCCCGCGGCCTTTTGCGCTTCCCTCGCTTCGAGGTCGGCGAAGAACTTGTTGAGTCCGCTAGCCGACACTGAAGGCGGTTCACTAGGCTCTGGCGAAGAGTCGCCGAATGCCGCCTCGGGAACCGTCGCCGGTGCCGAAACAGGCGTCGATACGGGCTCGGACGTGGCCGAAGCCGTAACCTCCGGGGCCTCCCCCTCGCCCTCCGCGAACAACTGAAGGTCTATTTCCCACTGATTACTCTTGTGAAACATTTTGCTGCTCTCCTCCCGTTTGTTGAGGTACCTGCTCCGCCATGAGCGCCATGCGCTTTTGCTGCAAGACCACGACGTGAGCCTGGATATGCTGGTTGACCAACGCCTCTAACTGCCCCTGCGCCTCGCCGTTTAACTGCTCAAACTCGTCTGTGAGCATGTAGGCGACGTGCCGCGCTATATGAAGTTCCTCGTTGTCGTAGGGTTTGGGCATGGGCATCTGTCCTTGCGCCATGATGCGGTTTTCCTTCTCGGCGCGCTTTATATGGAGCTCGTCCACGTCGGTCGCCTGCTCCCAGTTCCCGAATTGCAGTTGCTCCGCCACCTTCGCCCTGCCGGCTCTCGTCAGGCGTCCGGTCTCGGGGTCGTTGTAGAAGCCTCTCTCAAGAAGCGCCATGACCGTTTGGCGACGCTGCGCCGGGGTGTTAGCGAGGAGCGCGGAGGTCTCCACCACAACGTCGTCCGTCGTGATGTCCGAGGCGTCCCAGTAGGTGATATCGACCGAATGGTCGTCGCCCGTCGTCCTGAGAATCCGCTGGTTAGCCGCGAATTGCTTGTAAAGGCGTAGAATTTGCTTGCCCCACTCGACATGCGAGCCCTCCATGTTCTCGACTGTATGACTAAGCCGTGTATTGTCCTGCTCTATCACCAGATCCAAGGCTACGCCGGACTTGACGCCTGGAGGCGCCTCCGACATCCTCGTGGTCTCCGAGACTCCCGAGATCATGGTGAACTGGTTAAGGAGAAACGGTCCTTCTTGCTCGAAACTGGCGGGAAGGCTCGGGAAATCCAGGTACTTGGGAGGACTGTAGCCACGTTTGCCCCAGAACACGGTACCCGGAGCCCCCGCATCCTCCTCTACCTTCGAGGGGTTGTCCACCGAGCCCTCTTCCATCCACAATTGCCCTATAGCGACTCGCGCTAGGTACTCGGTTTTCCGGTTGTGCCAGGCATTGAACCGCCGCTGTATGGGGATTAGGCGCTTGGTGACGCAACCACCGAAGAACTGACCCGGCCTTACGCTAGCCACAATCCTCACGAACGGGAGCCCCGGTTCTCCGCGCTCCTCTATCTTGTAGGGTAGGGGTCCTGAGTAAAGACACTTGTCGCCGCATACCACAATGAACCTGCCGTCGGGGAACTCCGCTGACGGCCGTTCCCAGTATTCCAGTACCAGCGCATGGTTATGGAGTTTGACATTCTGCGAATGGAAGCCTCCCACGCCGTACCCCAAACCGCCTCCGGCTACCGAGTTACGGGTCAAGCCCCAGGATTCCGCCTGCGACTCGGACTCTACCTCCCTGCCCCAGGTCTCTTTGACGACAGACACCGGATAGGCGCGGGCGTGAATCAGGGAATGGCAGCGTGACACGTCGGGCTGCAAGAGCGAGTCAGGATACACCTCAAAAGGCGGGAGTACGTCTGTTCGTACATCTCCCTCATGAACGGCGACCATCGTCCGGGCTCTGGCTCCCGTCGAATCGCCTACCACCTGTACCGGAATCTCCGTATGCTCCTGGTCCTCTAGCTCCTGGCTCATCATCTGCCCTGCGGCCATCAGATCATCGGGCTCCGGCTTCTCCGTCCTGTCTGAACCCGGTTCCGGCGTCTCATCATCCGCATCGACCTGCACGTATCCCAGAACCCTGCCTGCGGACGGGTCCCACGTTTGCTTGAGGAACACGGTTCCCGTAGCCTCCAACCACGCAAGGTACTCTTGGCGCTCCGCCTGCCCCAGTTTGTTCCGCTCTGTGTTCTCCAGGAGCTTCTTGGCGATTTTGGCCCTGGACATATCGGATTGCTCACCTGTGGCCGGTCTAACTCCCAACTCCGGCTGCATCTTACCCAGTTTGGCGATGCGGGTGTCGACGATGGGCGCAATATGATTGAATACCTCACGTTGCTCCCACCAGGCTAGGGGCTGGGTCTCGACCAGGTCCATGCGCTGGGTGTTGAGGTCCATGTAGTGGTGCCCGTCGATGAACGCCATGTTCAACCGCCACTGAAGCTCCTGAAGCTGTCGCTCCTGCCTACGACGCTCGAACTCCTGTTTGACGAACATCACCAGGTCCTCGGCGTAAATCGGAGAACGCTTGGGACGTAGTGCATAGGTAAGACGCGCTAGACCCCTTTTGACCGCCGATTGCATGGACTGTATCTGTGCGCTCACCTACGTTCCCTCCTCGATGCCCCTACTGCGCTTGACGCCTTCCGCTCGTATCGTGCTGCCCCTGGTCTCGGGTCTACGGGCCTTGTCCTCCGTCGACAGGTACTCCCTGTGCCCCTTGTCAACCATCAACCTGTTTAGCAAGTCCCGCCGTTCCCTTCTATGCGCCCACTCCTGGACCACGAGCCCCAGTGCCAGGAGCAAGGACACTACCTGCCACTCCGTCATTTCTTCGCCCTGTGAGACGCCATGTGCCCTCGGAGAGCCATCTCCGTTTTGAACCGCTTACCGCATTGGTCGCACTCGAAAGGCTTGTCCTCGGAGTCCGCAAGCATATCAATGAGACCGCCTAACGCCGTTCGGAACTCGGGTGCAACCTCCTCGCCCTGGACGAGAGCCCGGATCTCGGGTGTCTCGCGGAGAGCCCTCAACAACTCCAGGCCGTCCATCCTCGGAGGCTCGTTGCTCGTCGCAAACCGCCTCAGTTCCTCCGGCAGGTGTTGGACCATCGCCTCAGCGCACTCATGACACAAAACCAGATGATCCGTGCCGAACATGCCCTCGCGGTGCTCGATAATCCACGCCCCCAACCTTCGACAGGTGTAGATATCGCAGTACAGATGTGGGTTCGGTGCCTTGTGTATCCTCGCCAGTCCCGGTCTCTCGTTGTTCACTTGCTCGTCTCCTCCCCGTTCGCTAACCTGATCGCCTGGTTGATCGCCGCCTGATCGCCACCTGATCGCCTATCCGAACGACTTCCGCCCCTAACGTCCAGCCTAAAACCTGTCCCATGCCTCCGAATAAGGAGGGCCGGCTACTGGAGCCGGAGCCTCCTGCGGGCCAGCCGCGCCTTGTCCGCCAGCTGCTGCTTGTCCCGCTGGATGAAGGTCTTGGCTGTCTCGGGGGCCTTGGCCCTGGACGGATGCCACTGCTGGAGTCCGTACCCAAGCGCGTCTACCGGATGGTCAGCGGGATGGTCCGCGTACTTCTCGGGATGCTTCTCGTCGCACACCATCATCGGCAGAGACTTCAAAAGGTACACGCAGTCCGAGAAGATGCGGAGCTTGGCCGTGGTCTTGCCCGTGTTGCCGTCCTCGTAGGGCTCGATGTACTCCGTCATAACCGCCGCTCTCCGCTCCCGGTCAGCCTGGGTGGGCACGATCCCCACCGAAAACCCCTCTTTGCGGAATGCCTCGTCGTAGTAGTCCGCTATCGACTTCCCGGTCTCCGGGTGTTTCGTGTAGGCGTCGTGGCCCGTGACCAGAAACTCGAACCGCTCATACTGCGGCTTGCCATCGGACCCGGGCTCCGGCAACCGGCTAAGCTTCGCAACCTCCCGCGCTTGCTCGGAGTAGGTGATGCGCCCTTCCTGCTTGGACTGACGTGGGGCGTACTCCCGATAGACGTACACTATGCCGTCGCCGTCAACCGCCATCCAGTACCAGGCGCAGGGGTCCGTGTAGCCGGGGTCGTTGGCAAGCCAGCGTTTCCACCAGTGCGGTATGTCGAAGGGCTCAATGGAGTGAATCTGCTTGGAGAACTTTTGGAAGAACGTGCCGGAAGCCACAGAACGCGAGTCCTCGATGGTCGCCGGATACTCGCGGCGATAGTAGAGCGGGTCCTTTTCCTTGGCAGACTCGTACCATGCCAGGTCGCGGAGCGGATGCTCGTGCCAAGGCAGGAAGATGAAACCTCCGGCAAACGTCCCCCGGCCCTCCGAAGCCTCCTCGACCAACTGGTCGAAGTGTGTGCCGGCCTGGTTGGTGGACAAGAGAACGCCCTGCTGCTGAGAACCCGGCTGGTCGATAACGGGAACCATGGCGGACCACATCTCTTCGGGGTTCTCGGCGTAGGCGTACTCGTCCAGGATGATAAGGTCGGCGGTGAACGACCTGGCGCCGTCTGAGGTGGTCGCCATAATCGTGAAAATGCTCAGCTCTTGGACCGTGGAACCCTCTTTCAGCGGGTGATAGACCCGGATCTCGTCGCCTACCCGCTCCCAGGTATGCCCTGCGAACGTCTTCCAGTCCTCGTTCTTGGCCCGCTGCCTAATCATCCACCTGGGCAACCTCTTCAGCATGTTCACCAATCGTTCCAGGAGGTTCGTCTTCGCAAAATCGTATTTCTTGCTAAGGCCCAGGACACGGAAGCCGGGAACCGCCAGCATCCGCCACAGGGCATAGGCCACAAGGAGCCAGGTGAGCCCGAGCTGCCTAGCCTTGAGGATGAGGATGAACCTCTCTGCGAGAAGTTTCGCCCACACTCGTAACTGCGCCGGCCACAACCGAAACAGCACCCACTCGGGCCTGCCTCCGCTACGGTCCTCGATATGGACGTAGTTCTCGACGAAGTACACGCCATCGCCTTCGGTCCGCTCGCCGTCATGCCCAAAGCACCGCCGGCACTCAAGTTCGGCCTTGGCTTCCGCCCTAAGAAGGTCGTCTTGCGAGAACTCTATCTGGCGGGCGGGCATAGCACTCACTGGCCTTCGCCCCCCTCACTCTTCTCAACGAGAGCCTGGAGTTCGGCGGTCGAAAGCCCCTGGACACGTCCGGCGACCTCGATAGGCCCACCGTTCTTTCCTGTGATCTCGCGCTTGTCCACGACCATCCCCAAGAACTTGCCCAGGAGTTCGAGCGATTTGTTTTTATCGTAAAGCCGGACTTCGCGCTCAATAATGGGTTCGTCATTTTTCTGGGGAATGACTTTGCATTTGATCGACTGGATGGCGGCTGTATCTTCTCGCGTCGCTCCGTCCCGGATCGTGGCGTCCATCGCCTCAACGACATCAAGCGGATTGGCGAGAGCTAATTTGGCGAGTTCCAGGAGGACTCTATCGGCGTTGATTCCGGTGCGTTTTGACCGTTCTGCCAGGGCAATGTCTACGCGTGCGCGGATATGAGTTTTAGCGAGGAGTTGCTGCCCAATATCCTTCGCGCTCTTCGGAGAGTATCCCGCTCTTATGGCTGCTTGAGAGGCATTTAGATCAATGAGGTACTCTTCTACGAACCTCTCCTGTTTAGGGGTGAGAGGTCGCAGTTCCTCTTCCGTTAGCCCTTCAAGCAATTCACGGGCCTCATCCGCCATCTTAAAAACCTCCCATGAGTTAGGAAGTCTCCGTTAGGCAACCGAGCCCCGCACCATCAAGATAACATATCCACAACATATCCACAATATCCACAACGAAACTTTATGCCCTATTACTCCTGCTCTCGCCCTTTTATATATAGATACATAGTCAACTCTATAGGTTACATACATACATCACACTTACTACTAGAAAACCTCTATATATAGAGAATGGTGATCGTAGTTACTGGCGATGAAATTTTGAAAAATTCTTTTAAATGATGATTATGCTGGGAGAATGCTGCGTTTGCCCTGCTAGAGGCAGGTAAATAATACTTGCATGAATCCTATCGTGTGCGATAGAATAGGGGCAGAGAAACAGAAAGCGGGAACAAAATCTGAGGAGGTTAGGAAAGTGACGAAAACTCTAGCGTACACACTGCATGGCGACATTCCAACCTGGGATCCTGAAACCGATGAGCCCGAGACCTACCAGTACGTCGTCGAGACCAACGACATCGAGCAGGTAGTCTTGCTCAGCGACGACGTCTATGTCAAGATCACCAATCTGCCTGGTACCAACGACAACATAGACCTAATAGACCACCTGCTCAAGGACATCGGCCACCACTACGAAGCAACCGACATCCTGGAATCCGCCGGCTACACGGTGGAGCATGCCGAGGACATCGAGACCGCTCCAGACGATGTGGTCGCCTGGAGCAGACAGACCGGTGCCTTTCCGCTCGCGGCTTGTGATACCTACCCCTCCTACCAGTGGTGGGACGGCGGGAACTGGCGTAGGGCGTGGCCTGACGACGACCTGCGCACCGATGTCGTAGTCGAGACCGAGTATGAGGACCTCGACACCTACGACAGAAACGGCAACAAGTCATTCCGCAAGCAGTGGGAGCACGGACGGCTCCACAAAGTGCTGACCATCGACGGAGAGCCCGTCGATGGCGAGTACCTCCTGGTCATCTCCTCCGACTGGCAGGGGAGCAGGGACATAGCTCGCCTGGTGGACGCCGACGAGCGCGAAGAGCTCATCAAGTAGTCCACTACCTCACACGGGGGCTGCGCATCCGTCACCACGCAGAGACCTAACAGAACAGAAAGGAGAGTCAAAATGAGCGGGAAAATCCTTAAAGGGCTTCAAGGGTTGCGTGCGTTCATGCTGGCGAATGCATATGGACATCTGTGGGTTAACGCAATCACCGAGATTGCCGGACAGCGCGTCTCTGACGACGCGACGCCCGAAGAGTTCAGCGACGCTATCAAAGCCGTCATTCAAAAGGGCGTAGAGCTCGACGAGATCGCTGAGCGGACGGCGGCTATCAACGAGAGCCAGGTCATACCTGGCATCGAAGCGCCGGACTTCGACGAGGAGTACGGTTCCATCACGCACACCACCAACACTGGCCGGCTATCCTGGGAGATAGCCCCAAACGGTACGGTCGCGTTCACCGTGTCACGTCCCTTTGGTGACGTCCTCCAGGCGTGGGTGCACGATGACAGCACTTTCGATGCTGAGTATCTTGCCGCCGCGGATGGCGGCAGGAATGTTAGGTACAGGCACGTTCTTGCGCTCGGAGAGGCTGTTCGCGTCCTCCTCCCTGGGGCGGATGTCGCCGCCTGCTTCCCCGAGGTTCCGAGCGCGCCCGAGGCGGAACTGGCAGCGGATGTTCTTGAGCAAGTGCTCAAGAACCCTGCACTAAGAGATCAGAAATACATCGTTGCTAACCCAATCCAGCTCACGCTTGAAGTAAGCGACCAGGGCTGGAGAGTAGTTAGCACAAAGACCGTCATGGAGCAGGCTTAGTCCTGCTCCTTCTTTTACTATTAGGGGCGCGCATGGTACACGCGCAGAAAGAAGGGATGAAATGACACGCGAGGAGATGGAGCGCCGGATCACCGCGTATAGGCGGCAGAGGGGCGGCAGGCATCGGGACGGCACGTGCGGCTACATGGCGAGCCTGTGCCCCGAGTGCTACGCTCAGGAGCTTGCCCTGTATCGTGAGTTCGCGGCCGACAAACCGGCTCTGCCGCAGGAGACACCGCAGGCGTACTGGCTCCGCATCGGCGGACCCTTCGGCGACGCTTGGTACGAGGCGGCATGCGGCGCAACAAGGCCCCGAGTTTCCTAATGTTTATCCGGGGCGCGCATGGTACACGCGCAGAAAGAAGGTTATCAGATGAGAATAGTCGCAAGACTCAACAACCTCTGCGACCTCGCAAGTGTCATCGCATCCGAAACACAAGACATGGCTCATGCGGTAGGTCAGTACCAAATCACCAAACTTAGCCAAGCAGCAGCGAACTTACAAGCACTCACAGTACAAACATACGCATGGGCAAGAACAACCGAAACCGACCTTGACACTCTGATCGGCGAGATCTGGTCGGCGAGAAAGGAGCAATTCAAGTGACAAAGCACGAACAGGCTTACGAGGTGACAGAGAAATCCGGCAAAATCCGCATCGAGTACAGCAGAGGCGAGAGCAAAGAAAGCATGGGTCTAGTAGCAGCAGGGTGGAGCGTAGACTACATGCTCGCCCGCATCCCGCAGGAGGACGACCCCAAGGACATCGAGCTCTACGCAGAGATGCCATCCATCGAGGACGACGAGACGGCTACCTACGACGAGCTGCGGGTGGAGATCATGAGACAGGCCGTAGAGCGCGGCGTAGACCTGACTCGCCTTGAGTTTTGGTACGACGACCAGCCCAGCGAGCGTCTACTCTCCACCACCCAAACCGCTGACATCCTCGGTATCTCCGAGATCCGCATCCGCCAACTGTGCCAGGAAGGCAAGATGGGCACCAAAGTGGGCAACACCTGGGTGATCACGCCGGAGGATGTCGAGCGCAACCGAGTGCGCCGGGGACCCGGACAACCGCGGAAGAACGAGCTGCCTTAAGGGACACATCGTACAGTAAATCGGCCTTTGCCCCCAGCCCGCTTCGGCGGGCTTTTTCTTTTCCCGTGGCATATTAGTTTGATACGCCTATACATATTTGTTGTGTGTTATTAGATTTTGTGATACGGTGAACAAGAAGGGGAGGTGAGTGGCGTGGAACTGCTGGTACTTGAACCCCGAGTCTCCTGGACTCAGACGGTGTTGGGACAGGCCATACGGGAGTTTGCGACCCTTGGCTGGCAGACCGACAGGGTGCCCAGGGTCATCAGCAATACCGAAATGGGATTCGACGTGCGGCTCAAAAAGTGCAGGGTGCTGGTGATGGCCGACGCAAAGAGGCGCGAGGTGAACCTGTGCCTAAGAGCGGGCAGGGAAATCCTCAAAGTGCGGCGGGTGGAGGGGAAGCCCTCTGCGGCGAAGGTTGTGGGGGCAGTAACCGAGCTCTTGAGGGAGGCGTCGGTGTGATATGAGGCCACTAAAGGCGGTAAGCTTGTTCAGCGGTCTCGGGCTTCTGGATCTCGGTTTGGAGTGGGCGGGTATTGAGGCGGTGGCGCAGGTGGAGATCAACGCCTTCTGTCACCGTATCCTGGAAAAGAGATTCCCGAACGCATTGAAGTGCCACGACATCAAGAACGTAAAGGGTGAGGTCATTGAACACATCAAAGATCGCGGACCAATCGACATTGTTTGCGGAGGACCACCCTGCCAGCCGTTTAGTGTTGCCGGGAAGCGTCGAGGCAAGGATGATGACCGCTACCTCTGGCCTGAGATGCTTAGAATCGTGCGAGAACTCAGGCCCAATGTTGTCATTTTTGAGAACGTGCCTGGGATCGTCGGCATGGCACTCGCCACTGTACTCTCTGACTTGGAAGCTGCGGGCTACGAAATCCCGAGGGTCAAAGAAGGGGAACCAGCGGCCCTGGTTATTCCGGCTTGTGCGGTCGGGACCCCCCACCAAAGGTACAGGGTGTTCGTCGTGGCCTACGCCCGTCGCCTCGGTGCAACAAGGACTACCCGGGACGCTGAAAACGATGTACGGATTATGGCCCACTCCCCGAGCGAACAAAACGACATCCGAGAATGAGGAGTCCTGGCGCAGGAGGCAGGAGGCCGGGAAGGTATCCACTCCTCCCTTGGGGCTGGCAGTCAAGCTCTGGCCCACACCCAAGGCAACTCCCTCGGGGCCGGACTATGCGAGAGCTGGCCGACAAGGCAGTGGCGGAGATGATCTCGTGACCGCCGCTGCCAAACAAACTGCCGCAACCTCCTCCGAGCCCTCCGGCCAACTGAACCCTGACTGGGCTGAAGCCCTCATGGGAGTACCCATCGGCTACACGAATCCTGATTGCGATGAACCGGTGGAGATCGGCGACTGGCCAGCGTGGATGGGCGAGGAGCAGAAAGCTTGGGAACCTCCGCGTCTTGCTCCTGGCACGAAGTATCGCAAGGAGCGGCTTACGGGCATCGGTGGGGGCGTCGTGCCTCAGGTAGGTTACCTTCTAGGGCTGTGGATTAGAGAGGCGTTCTTTGAATCTACCGAGGACTCAACCAGAACTACGCCGGACACCGACTCGTAGAAGGCGGCTGGCATCACCGCTTGTGGGGTGCCCTGCCAAGATCGGCGGCAACCCAAGGTGATTGACCGTCTTAGGCGGCAGGAGACTTCAGAACGCGAGAGTCAAAGTTACGGTCAACTAGTTCTGTCAAGTAGCAGTAAGGAGGTACATAGATGGACTCCGTGAGGTTCGACAGGGTGTTGTGGCTTGAGCAAGTGGGGGGCGACGTACACATGGTGGCTAACCTCCAAATAGGTGAGGTCCGGTGCCAGGCCATTGTGCTCATCCCCTATGAGGACCCGGTGAAGGCCAAGGTCGTGGCGTCGTTCATGGCCAGGGCGGTGCGTCTGGAGCAAGCACCCAGGTGCGTGCTCCGGGAAGGGGGTAAGCCCGGTGCTTAGGTTCTTGGACAAGCTCCCGTCGCTAGGCTGGCAGGTGGCGGCATACCTCGCGCTGTGCGCTGTGGCCGGCGGCCTGCTCATCGTCGTCAGTTGGCTTTTGTGGGAGAAGTTCGGACATCAGGTGGAGGAGGTTTTGTGAGTTGGTAGACCACTGGTATCGCGTGGAAATGCTGAGGGCCGTGGTGGGCGGGGTGTCGGCCGCCGTCTGCCTCCTGGCACTTACCCTGCTCGTTCTGTTCCTAAGATGGACAAGGAGCTGATGAAGCCCATGCGACGGGAGAACGACAACTACCAGACGCCTGAGTGGGCGGTAAACGCCTTGCTGGAAAATCACCGCCTGCCGTTCCCCATAGGGCGGGTGCTGGAGCCCTGCGCGGGCTCCGGCGCCATCATAGAGGCGTTTGTTGACCGGTGGCGAGGCTCTGGGGTAATCCCCTACCGCTTTACGGCCGTGGAAGCAGATCCCAAGGCCGAAGAGGAGCTTCGATTCTCCGGCGCAAGCAAGCTCTGCATCGCCGACTTCCTCACCTGGGAACCGGACGAAGAATACTCGCTGATCATCACCAACCCACCATACTCTCTTGCCCAGCAGATCCTTGAACGGGCGTTGGAGATTGCCCGCCGGCAGACGAAGCCCGCCGAGGTCATCATGCTCCTGCGGTTGGGTTTCTTGCAGGCTCAAGAGAGGCATGAGTTTTGGCAGAAGAACCCGGTGAATCACCTGTACATTCTATCGGCGCGTCCCTCATTCACGGGAGGGGGCACCGACAACTGCGGTTATGCCTGGTTTGTATTCGACCACTCCCATTCTCAGAGCATCAAGTGGGTAGACAGCCCGACCAGGCCCGGGAAGAAGAAGCGATGAGGGTCTTAGTCCTTGGGCTCATCCTGCTTCTCCTCTGGCCTCCGGCGACCGCGAACTCCGTGGGCTGGGTGTGGGTGGATAAACCGATTGTGGTGGCGGAAGAAGAACCAAAGACCCTCACGGACCTGGGTGAGTGGACTGTCACCGCCTACTGCTCGTGCGAGATATGTTGCGGGGAGTGGGCCAAGAACCGTCCAGGGGGCAAGGTGTTCGGCGCTTCGGGCGTTGAGCTTCAGCCCGGTGTGTCGGTGGCCGCCCCCCTGCCCTCGGGAAGCATCCTGCTAATCGAGGGGCTGGGCACGTACACCGTACACGACAAGACGGCTGAGTGGATTGTGGACAAGTACCAGGGGCGCATAGTGGACATCTACCATCAGTCGCATGAGGAAGCATTGGCGTTTGGGAAGCATGAGGCCAGAGTGTGGATGGTTGAGGAAGGGGAGTGACTCCATGAACGCCTGTTGCGTGGCGCTAACGTGGCTCCTGTGCTTGGGCGCCTCTTGGCTGGTGTTCCTAGTCTGCGAGGGGTTGAAGAGAGGGTGGGGGAAGTAACATGGACTGGCTTATGTGGCTTTTGGCGGTAGCCGTGTGCTGCCTCTTGCATCAGGTGTTCGAGAACTGGAAGCTCCAGGCGGAGAACAAGAGACTCCAGAAGGAGACGGCGGAGGCCCAACAGTTGAAGGATGTTTTCGCGGCCGGCATGGCGTACATCGTAGCCTACCAGGGAGGGTGTCTTGAGGTTCCGCCCGGGGCTATTGAGTTTAAGACCAAGGAGATTGTGCAGTGATACTATAAGGGCGACAGACGCATGTTCAAAGGGGCTCCCCTAATCGGGAGCCCCTTCAAATTCGTCCAGTCTGCCTATCCGAGCAACGGTCTTTTGCTCGGTCTTCGATTCAACATAGAACTTCTCGGCCTTGACATACTCGATCTGACTGTCATCGTCGAACGCCACGCCGTTGAGTCCATCAAACAGGGTCTTTAGCAGGTTATCTGTATCACCGGCGGTCTTTTTGCTCGGCGCATACATGTAGAATCTCACTTCCACCCCCACCGGCCCCTCTATCCTGCGAACGCCCTGTCCTATGGCCATTTCCGCCACCAGCCGTTCATAGTCCAATGTGGCCTTCGGCGTGTAAACTCGCACTCCTGGGGGCCTTGGGGGCTTGTCCGGGTCCCATCGGATATTGCGGACCTTGCCTCCCGTTGGCCTGAAGCTGTTGACCGTCACTCGCGGTCTGTCCATCGCCTTGGGCTTACCTGGGATAGTCACTGTAAACATGCCATCGCCTCCCCCTTCTCTTCTTGGGCAATGGCACTCGCGCGCTGTTCGGGCGTCAACTGACGAAGGGCGTTGT
>CAZMEF010000009.1:0-1716 GCA_964565305.1 uncultured Eubacteriales bacterium
CGTCGTGATCTCGCGGCGCCATCGTGTAGTAACTCCGTGGTGCCATCGTGTAGTAACCCCGCCGCATCTTCCACGGACTTTGCCTGGACAAAGTCTGGCCGCCGAACTTCGTCAGGTCGTAGCTTTCTCCGTAGACTTCGCCTGGACAAAGTCCAGCCGCCGAACTTCGTCAGGTCGTAGCATCTTCCACAGACTTTGCCTGGACAAACTCCAGCCGCCGAACTTCGTCAGGTCGTAGCTTTCTACACAGACTTTGCCTGGACAAACTCTGGCCGCCGAACTTCGTCAGGTCGTAGTATCTTCCACAGACTTCGCCTGGACAAACTATGGCCGCCGAACTTCGGCAGGTCGTAGCATCTTCCACAGACTTTGCCTGGACAAACTCTGGCCGCCGAACTTCGTCAGGTCGTAGCTTTCTCCGTAGACTTTGCCTGGACAAACTCTGGCCGCCGAACTTCGTCAGGTCGTAGCTTTCTCCGTAGACTTTGCCTGGACAAACTCCAGCCTCCGAACTTCGTCAGGTCGTAGCTTGAACGGGAGACTTTGTCCAGGCAAAGTAACGAGAGGCAACCGGCGCAGGGCGAGGCGATTTGCGTGCAGGCGCGTAATCAGAATGAGCGTCAGTGACTGGGCAAGGCGAAGTGCAGCAGTGCGAGGTGCAGCAGTGCTAAGTGCAGCAATGCTAAGTGCAGCAGTGAAATGTGCGGCAGTACAATATGCGGCAGCGCAAATTCCCGTACAGACACAGCGTTACCGGAGAGGCAATTCCTTGACGGCTTCAAACACCATCTGTATGAATTGCGCCCGGTCTATATCCAATCCGACTTCGCAGTTTGGACTGGCGTTTTCAGAGAAGTCAGCAACCGTGCGGCCGCTCGTCAGTTCACCTCTGGTTTCGATCCCCACCTTGCAGGGCTTCGTGGCAACCAAACCAGGACGTAGCACGTGTGCGACGGCGACGGCGTCGTGTATTGGATTACCTTCGAAGCCTTTGCCGTGGTAGAAGACCGAATAGAAATCGAGGAGTTCGGCAGCTACTTTGCCGACAACTCCGAGCGTCCGGAGGGTTTCCACTTCGGTGGGATAGATCAAGGCCTTGTGGGTTACATCGAGCCCTATCATCGTGATGGGAACTCCAGACTCGAACACCACTTTGGCGGCCTCGGGATCGACGTGCATGTTGAATTCCGATGAAGGAGTCCAGTTCCCGGCGCCGATCGCGCCGCCCATCAGTACGATCCTTTCGAGTCCCGCCTTCAGCTCCGGTCTGGCCAACAACAGGAGTGCGACGTTTGTTAGAGGGCCGGTGGCGATGAGCGTCACCTTTTGCGGCCCAAAGTCGCCCGGTTCGAGCAAAAAAGGTGGTACCGCCCCGCGCAGAACACCCGTCATCACATCTAGCGCGGCAAGCGGCGAGCCGTGTGATGAGCTGTGCGGGAAGCCATACGAAGTGTCAGACGATAGGTCGACCTCGGGCAGTTCGGGCCCGTCAAGCGCGCTCTCGCCATGAACGGATTGGGCGGTGACGAGAGGACGCAGCAGGGGTTTGTCTGATCCTCTACCGACCGGGATCTGATGCGCGCCGAGGAGGGCCATCAGCCGTATGGCATTCCGGTAAGTGTTCCGACCGGTCCCATTGCCGGCGACCGTGGTCACACCCAGGACATCCAGCTTGCCGCTACCAAACGCGAGCATGAGGGCTATGGCATCGTCATG
>CAZMEF010000009.1:1732-7281 GCA_964565305.1 uncultured Eubacteriales bacterium
CCATATCCCGAACCTGGTGAGTGGAGATGACGAAGGTCCGATCTTCACTCATCGTTCATCCTCCCTGTTTGTCGAAGCAGAGCCTCGATCTCGAAGCGGCAAGGCATTGAAGGCTGCGCTCCGACCCGCGTTACGGATATCGCGCCGGCGGCGTTCGCGAAGACACACGCCTTCTCAAGGCTCTGACCTTCACCTAACGCGACTGCAAGATCACCGGCAAAGGTGTCTCCTGCCGCGGTAGTGTCAACGGCTTTCACTTTGAAACCGGGCACATGGTGGATTCGGTCCCCTTCGCCCGCTACTACTCCCAACTCGCCGAGCTTCACGATGGCTCGCTTGACCCCCGCTTTGAGAAGGTAATCCGTCGCCGTGATGGCCGATTCCACATCAGTCACATCTCGACCGGTCAAAGCGGCAGCTTCATGCTGATTCGGCATTATCACGTCGATGAGCTTGAGGACGCTTGACGGCAGTTCCCCTCGCGAAGGCGCCGGTGCGGGATCCAGCATGACAGAAACGCCGCGTTCATGAGCCACCTCGATGGCCCTGACGACAGAAGGCAAAGGCACCTCCAACTGCAGGAGCAGGGTCTTGATGGACGGCATCGCTGCGAGGGCCGCTTCAGCATCGGAAGGTTCCACCAAACCGTTTGCTCCTGGTACCACGATGATGGAGTTTTCGCCCAGCCTATCCACCGCGATGAACGCGCAACCGGTCGGGGTGTCCGGCGTCGCGATGACGAGGTCATGGGCTGCGCCCGAATCCGAAAGGCTTCTATTCAGGATTTCCGAGAAACTGTCACGCCCAGTCCGCCCCGCCATACTCACCGATCCCCCGGCGCGGGCGGCCGCGACTGCCTGGTTCGCTCCCTTGCCACCCGGATGAACCCGGAATGAGTAGCCGGGAACCGTCTCGCCGGGACCGGGCAGCGTGCCGGTCGTTACAACAAAATCCACGTTCAGGCTGCCAAAAACCAGGATATCGGCCAATCCGCCACCCCCAGAAGATCACGCCTCGGCATGTCGCGAAGTAAATCGACAGCTTATCGATTCTTCTACCTCCCGACCAAGTATCCTCCCTGCTGCTCGGCACTCCCATCATACCGGACGGCGTGCGGGCGACCCAGTACTGACCGCAAGCGGAGTTGAGGCCACTGACCGCTTCGCAGCGCGCTTGGGAAGACGCTTGGAGGCACCTGAAGCGGCTATGCGACATATTATCTTTACGTAAGTCCTTTAGAAGGGGGCGACCATAATTGAGCGCCAACCGTAACGTTGAGGCAAAACAGGCGGGACACGTGCACGATTACTATAACAGGACGTCAGTCGTCCGGGGTCACTTTCACACTTTCACCGGAACTACCGCGACAGAAGCCGCCGGAGTTAACAGCCACGTCCACAGTTTCGCGACCGAAACGAGAATCGCCCAGAACCACACCCATTTGATCACAGGAGTGAGCGCGTCCGGCGTATCCACACTTATGGGCCATGTCCACCTTGTGCAGGGCACTACGACCGTCAGTGATAACCATAGCCACGGTTTTGAGGTGTACAGCGGTTACAACAGGGCCCCAAGGAATGTCAAGCCGCGGGGATGGCCGGCGGCGGCGTTGAGCGAAAACGCGGAGGATGAAGATTTCGAGATAGACGAAGACGGCGAAACTGGCGAAGACGACGAGTGCGACGAGTGCGACAAGTGCGACGAGTGCGATGAGTGCGATGAATGCGATGAATGCGACCGAACCAGCGAAGGCGGCTAGGCAGACCGGAGCCACCCAGAACGTGAGAGCCTCGAAGCGAAAGAGCGGCCGGCCCCAACGTTGAAAATAAGACGTGGAGCCTGACGCCGCCCTTGTTCAGCGATCGCTCTAGGGCTCTAGGGCTCTAGGAGCCCAGCCGCGAGGAAACAACGGCCATGGACTCGCGGAGAATCTTCTCCGCTTGCGAGATCAGGCCGTCTTTTTCTCGTCTTGCGTCATCAGCGAACTTGGCGTCCTTGATCTGCGGGAGGTTGATATCCACGTTCAACAGCGCGGCCTTTAGGCTGGCCTCGGCGAGATAAGCCGCCACCCCGGCGTCGCTGATTGCCATCTGACTTCCTATGGGAGCTATCTCGGCCACCATCTCGAGGACAGACAAGCAAGTCCGCGCGATCTCAAGCGGAGTTTCGGTTGCGCCCTTAAGAGATTCTTGGATGAGCGAATCCTTCGTGGCCTGCTCCTCTGGGGTAGTTGCAGGCATCTTGTAGTGTCCGATAAACCTTCTAAACTGGGCCATGTCCTCGTCGACAAGCTCCTCAAACCTCGACAGAAGACAAACGGCCCTATCTCTTATGGCCATAACCTGAGGTTCGACCGCTTTGTATCTCTTCTTCCCAACCGTCAAGTTTCCAACCATGGCCGCCATCGAAGCGGCAAACGCTGCCGTAATGGCAGACACGCTTCCACCGCCGGGCGCCGGCTCGCTAGAAGCGGATACCTTGAGGACATCCCTCAGACTTTGTGAAAACAGCTCGCTCATGCCGGATTCTCCTTTCAATCTAGAAACCGCTGTCTGCGGGATACTCGGGTCAACGCGCCGCGACTAGCTTTAGAGCCTTAAGTAAGTTCTTCTGGATTAGGGCCGTAGTGAGGCTGCCGACCCCACCCGGAACAGGGGTGATGGCGCCCGCGACTTCGGACACTCCGTCGAAGTCCACATCTCCGACCGTCTTGCCGTCGACCTCGTTAATGCCTGCGTCCACGACGACGGCGCCCGGACTAACCATATCCTTGGTCAGAAGTCCGGCCTTCCCCGCAGCGGCAACGATGATGTCCGCCTTCAAGGTGTGCGAGGCCAGATTCGCGGTCCTAGTGTGACAAACCGTCACAGTGGCGTTCTCGTTGAGCAGAAGGAAAATCAGAGGTTTGCCCACCGTGTCTCCGCGCCCGATAAGGCAGACGTTCTTACGCTCAAGGCCGATGCCCTGGCGCTTCAGGATCTCGATACAGGATTGCGGCGTCACGGGGAAAAGGCCATCTTTCTGCGTGAACATCTTGCCCCTGTTTACGGGGTTGATCCCGTCGACGTCCTTGTCAGGATCGATGGCCCGCATGACCCTGTCCTTGTTGATATGGGAGGGCAAGGGCAGTTCCACCATGATGCCGTGGCACAACGGATCGGCGGACAATTCTGCCAGCTTCTCGATGATCTCTGTTTCTTGAGCGGTGGACGAAAAGGTGTAGAGAGCGAAATCGATCCCAGAGTTCTTGCAGGCCCTCTCCTTCGACCTGGCGTAAAGGACCGAAGCGGGATCATCTCCCGCCAGGATAACAGCCATTTTCGGCACGACGCCGGTCTCCCTTAGCGCCGCTACCTCGGCCCGGACCTCATTCCTGATAGCCGCCGCTATGGTCTTCCCCTCAATAACTGTAGCAGCCAACGCGATGTCTCCTCTCTATCCATATGTTTCTAAAGAGATGTTTTGGCGCCGCACTTGGCGCAATACACATCCCCTTGCTCCAGCAAAGCCCCACATTGCACGCAGAAGAACGCGCTCTGCTCGACCACCTGAGCGGGCTCTGTTGTAGGCGGTTCGACCGGAGCGCTCTCAGTCGCCTTTGACCGCTCCTCCGCACGGAGACGCTCGACTTCCGTATTCTTGTCGGCTATCCGCTTATCCACGTCGTCCACCGCATTCAGAATCTCCAGAAGGTCGGCGGGAAGGACACCTCCAGACTTGTGGACCGAATGGGCGGCCCTACCCAACTCCTCGAGTTTCCTTCCGCGCTCATTCTCCAAAGTCAGAAGTTCAAGCTTCAGCTTACCTATCCTGCCAAGTTCTTTTGTTTCCTGCACCACAGTTTCCGCCAGACTGCGAAGGGTCTGTCCGACCCTGCCCATCAGATCGTTGACCCAATTTTCGGACCCTTGCTGAGACATGTTTAAGTCCCCTTCCGTGTTGCTTTTTTGGAGTGAACCGTCGTACCTGAATCTACCCAGAAAAGCGGCCCCTAGATTCGCGACCTACTTACCGCAGGTTGAACAGGTGCCGCCGGTACACGAACCGCAAGAACTTTTGTTGCCGCCGACGTCACCCGAAGAGTTGAATTTCGAGATGAGTTTCTTCAAGGATATAGAGCCGCAGCCGGGGCATTTGGGCGCTTCGCCGCCTCTCACGTACACTTCGAAGCTCTTCCCGCACTCGCGGCATTTGTATTCGTAGATCGGCACAATTAACACCTCCACGTGATTACAGTCTACATCAACCGGGCAAGGCGTAATAGTCGCGGGCGATGCGAAGGAAACTAGGCATGGCCCTGGATTGAAATGACCTTGACGGGGAGATGGGCGGCAATGCCTAAGAATGAAGATTACGCTGTAGGAAACAAGGAAGCGGGGAAGAATCCGGCATCGGGTATAGTGGATGAACTGAGGCGGTCCTTCCGCGCTCCGGGCGCCGGCTCTCCAAATACGCCGGCCGAGAAGATCGAGGATGCTCTCTCACAGGTCCAGAACCAGATAAGGGAACGGCAGATGTGCACCGAACAGGAGCTTCAGGCGTGCCTCGCGAAGGCCTCGGCTCACGTCGCGGATTCTCAAGCGGTTGACAACATGTTCGCTATGGCCCGGCAGATCGCGTCGGTGGTATCCCAGGGAAATGAGATCATACGGTCAAACGCGCAGCAATTGAGCGACCTAATCACGCAGCTGGGAGGAAGCCTCTCTCGCCAGCAGTCGAAGGCGGACCGGCAGATGGCCATGTCGTTGCAGCAAGCGGTGTCGGCGCTTTCAGACGCACAGAGCTCCATGTTTCAGTCGATGGCCGTAAGCGAGATGACTCTCCTGGTGAAGAGCGCGGAACAGGTCGCTAAGGACTTGCTCGCTCCCGGGGAAGTGCAGTAAAAGACCTATTGTACGTTTGAACTGACGGCGCTTGAGGGATTCCGGAAGCCGTACCCGAGCCGCGCCAGACCTTCGATGAGCGCGGGCAAAGCCTCAATGATGTGAGGCGACTGCTCGTGCAGCAGTATTATTCCGCCGTCCCGGGCGCTCTTTAGCGTTCTGGACACCACTTCCAGGGGACTTGACGCCCCTAGATCTGCCCCACCGATGTTGGTCCACATCATGACCCGAAGTCCCAGTTTGGCGGCTTCGCGCACTTGCGTCTCGTCGAGCGCCCCGTTGGGGGGCCTATAGAGGAAAGGACGCGT
This sequence comes from uncultured Eubacteriales bacterium, assembly GCA_964565305.1. Lineage (GTDB taxonomy): Bacteria > Bacillota > Sulfobacillia > Fermentithermobacillales > Fermentithermobacillaceae > DULO01. Next base: position 6,924 of record CAZMEF010000009.1, read on the forward strand.
GCCGGTGACGCGTTCGATGATCTGTTGAGCCGCGGTAAGGTCCGCGGCCACTTCCCCGGCGGCAAGGCCCGCCAGGTTCCTGTGCTCGTAGCCGTGGATCCCGATGGTGTGTCCCCTTTCCGCGACTTTGCGCAGGATGTCGGGGTATTCAGCCACGTTCTTTCCGATGACGAAGAAGGTCGCCTTGATACCGTATTTGTCCAATATCGCGAGGATGGGTTCTGTCGTCGTCGGGTCAGGCCCGTCGTCGAAGGTCAGGCACACTGCCATGGTAGGGACGGGAAAGGCAGGCTCAGGAACGGGCGACGTGACTTCCGAGGGAGTCGGCCCGGCGGCTCCGGTCTGAGCAGGGGTGGGA
>CAZMEF010000009.1:7291-23378 GCA_964565305.1 uncultured Eubacteriales bacterium
TCGCCTCGTTGCACGCGAAGTAGCCGTAGCAATCCGGCGGATCCGGCGGCGCGCTCTCCACTTCCTTCACCATCAGGATCTGCCCGACGTATATCAGGTTCTGCGACTTGATGCCGTTTTGGGATTGCAGTTTAGGTACGGTGGTGCCGTACTTCTTCGCGATTTCCGACAGGGTCTCCCCTTTCTTCACCACGTGGGTTTGAGGGGGAAAGACTTTGAGGTAGGCGTCCTGCAGTGACTGGACCGTCTTGGGGCCGACGACCCCGTCGACGACCAAGTTCGCCGCCCTCTGAAAAGCCTTCACGGACTCAAACGTCTTGGGACCGAACTGCCCGTCCACATCAGCGCCGTAGTAGCCCAGCGATGCCAAAGCCTCCTGAAGCGCGGTCACCGCGGGCCCCTCGTCTTCTCTGACAATGGTCTTCTTGTGCGATGCGATCGTCTCTACCGGTGACGCCGACGCGAGTCGCCCGGCATCAAGCGAAGAGAAGATGAACGCGGCTGACACGGCAAACACTGAAAGGATCAACAAAGCCGCGACGCGTCGGGTTGGCCCGATCAGCGCCGTCAGCCCAGACCGCTTCGTCCGCCCAAACCACTTAGTCCGCCCAAAACGTGGCAATGGAAAAACCTCCCGGTGCGTCTTCAGTGGTTATAATGCCGGACGACCGGGTATTCTATTCCGCTTGAGCGTTCAGGCGTTGACTCCCAAAATTCCCCCGCAGGCGCCGGCCAGGAGACAGAAGCCCAGACGACGCAAGAAAGGCACGAAGCCGATGAAAGGCGGAAAGACGACGGTGCCTATCAGAAGCGTCAAAAGCGCGTACGCTCCGCCGATGGCAAGCCCATAGATCAATCCGTGGGTCATCTGCCGCCTAGCCGTCAAGAAAGCGGCCAACCCTACAATGACGAAACTGCCCAGATTGACAAGCCAAGTAAGAACTCGCTCGTCAAGGTTAGTGAAAAACACCACCGCCGCGCCGATCAGGACCAATGCGATCGCCATGATGAGGGCACGCGTAATGCCGGCGCCTGTCGCCCTCACCGAAAACCCTTCCTGTAGGCCCTTCTTGCCGGACCACCTGCGACCGGGTGCACCCCCGCGCGCTTTGAAAGACAAGTGCTCCACCCCCTGCTTCTCTATATTCCGAAGCGCCCCGGGGGAGAACAAAGAGCTACCGAAGCGGCCAGGCGAGGTTCCTCTTGCCTAGGGATTCCAGATGCGCGTGGGCGGTGATGTCGGTGAGGAGAGGCGTTATGGATATGGTTTTGTTGCGGATAGCCGTTGTGTCGGAATCAGCGGGGTCCTCCAGATCTAGAGCCGAGCCCCCAAGCCAGTACCACGTGCGCCCTTTTGGGTCTTTGCGCTCTGTGAAGACATCTCGGTACGCCTGAACTCCCAGACGGGTTATGGCGACGCCCGCGATCTCCTCTTTCGAAACAGCGGGGATATTGACATTGGTCAGAAGGGGCCAATCGTCGTCCTGGGATGATATGACCGCCTGTCTTATAGCGAAATCTGCAGCTACCTCGTACGGAGTGTTCTCGAAGACGGACACGGAGATCGCCATGGATTTGACGCCAAGCAAGGCGCCTTCCATCGCGGCGGATACTGTCCCGGAGTAGAAAACGTCGGTTCCCAAATTAGGCCCCCGGTTTATGCCGGAGATGATGAAATCGGGGCGTTCCGTCAGCATGCCCTCCAGCGCGAGCTTGACGCAGTCGGCGGGAGTTCCCGCCGCCGCAAAGACGGAGACGTTCGAGAAAGCACACTCAATTTGCTGGACCTCTATGGGATGGTAGATGCTTATGCCGTGCCCGCACGCGCTGCGCTCTCTGTCGGGCGCCACGGCGAGAACACGCAACTCGGAAGAACCGGCCGCCTTTCCGGCTTCCTTGATAAGGGCCCAAAGGCCGTCGGCATGGACGCCGTCATCGTTCGTCAATAGCAGAAGCACTACCCCAATCCCTCCCCTGACGGGCGTTCAAGGAACTCGGAGAGACGCCCTTGAAGCCCCGACAACACGCATGCTTCAGATTGAAGATCGGCAAAAGCGGTCACAAAGTGGTCGCCCCAGTTTGAGCCTCCCGAACGCGCCTTCGGATCGGCCACTACAAAGACCGAGTCCTTGCCATCGTCGATCATCCTCTGAACGTGGGCCCGAACGGACAAAACAGCTTGCCTGACGTTCACCTCGACAAATGGATCATGTCCGGAGCCGGAGAACTCCTTGCGTCTTTGATCGTCAAGCGCGTTGGGTGGAGCGAAGGGAACCTTGCACAAGACCAGGCACCTGGGTATCGGATCTTGCGGTGCGGGCGGGCCGGCAGTCGTGAACACGACCGCGTTCTCTTCGGAAAGGTTCTCGATTACCCTGTGGCCGCCATCCAACCCCACGGCGTAGACCACTATCCCTTCCTGCTCCAAAATGGGCGCCACCAGACCGTACACTTCCTTGATCTGGGCGCGCGAAGAAAACACAACTTGAAGTCCCGTGCGACACGCGGAGGCGGCGGCGACGATGGCCTCACTCAGGTATTTCGCATAACGCGCGGGCGGAACAGGAGTCTGAAGCCCGAGCATCAGTACGCTTTCCCGGCCTTCCCGGCTTCCACCCCCGCCTGGCAATCTTGCCGCTTGCAGGTCCGGAGGAAGCGCGAAAGCCTTCTTCAGACCGGCCGACCCCGCTATGGCCGGCGCGAGGCTCGACAGCGCGAGTACTCTTCCTCCAAGCGGGCCCAGACCGGCCAACCCGGCAGCTCCCGGCCATATGTTCCGGCGCGCCAAAACGGGGCCGGCGGACCCGGGCAACCCTGTTTCCACCACCCTCAGGGTAGCCGGAGCCTCCTCGCAGACTGTGCGGAGGTCCCTGGACGCGCTCGCCAAAATCCGCGCGCCTGATGAGAGGATGGGGGGATCCGTAACCGGCCCCTGTTCCGGCCACCGCAGGGTTTCCTTAAGCTCCGCGTCCACCAAAGCGGAAACCCGGGCCAACTCCTTTGACAGGCGGGCGCAGAGGGCCGCGCTGCCATCCCCGAGCGGTCTACCGGACAATTCTCTCAACGATGGAGCCATGGCCGCCCTACCTTGCGCCTCGAGTTCCTTTTGGAGCGCACCCAGATCCACCTTTGGCTCACCGTACCTGACGCTACGTGTGACCTCCTGGTATTCCCACACCAAAACCTTGTCCCACTTGCGGGGGTCGAGCCTCTCCGCTCCCGTCCGGTCGCTATCTGCGACGTCCCCTCCCGGTGCCTCCCCGGGCCGAAGCGCGTCCCAGCCGGCCTCCGAAACCGGGCAATCCGTCGCCAACGATCTCAGATAGAAGCATTGCGACGCCTTGGGACACGATTCCTTGCACCCCATGCCGGGAGGGCAAGCCAGTTCCCTTTGGACGTTCCTGGCGCCCAGCACTTGCACTTCCGACAGGCGGCCGTCGCAGGTGTCCCCAGCCCATTTGACGACCGAGGAAAGATACCGCCTTTCCTCTTCGCTCAGGCCCCGGTAACAGCCGAGAGAGCCCAACCGTTCGACCTCGTCCAGGCGGACGCGGCAAAGATAATCTTCGGGAAGGCCGGCGGATTTAATCCCGCCCTCGATTGAGCCCGCAGGAAACCCGACCAACAGCACCTTCTCACCGGTTTCAAGGGCATGGCGCAATGCGGCGTTGGCCGCCGAACGGGCAGCTCTCAACGAGTTCGGCACCGCAAAGACGCGACCCGGTCCCCTCCCTTCGGGAAACGCCTCCAAACTACGGCCCAACTCGGAACATATCGCGCCCTCCAGCACTGGATCGGCATCTATGGCGTCCCGCCGGGGGTCCGCTCTGCCGGGCTCCGCCACGCCGGTCGCCGCCTCTAGGTCGCCGGCCAGTCGCAGTTCTGGGTCCTGTGGAACATCTTCGGCAGCCGTATCGAACAATGCCATCTGCGCCAAAACCGCGGTGCCGCGATGGCTGAAAATCGCCCTGGGGAGCCAATCCGGGCCCATGATATCGAGTATTCGCGCCCTAGTGGCAGGGGCCATCTTTCCTGCCGCTTCTTGAATGAGGGCAAAAACCTGCCCCGAAACCATCGCGTCGTCGTATGCCCTGTGCGCCTCCGTCACTTGCACGCCCAACGCGCTAGCCAGTTCGGCGAGTCTGTAACTTGGCAGGCCTGCGAAGATGATCCGGGCCAGTTCGAGCGTATCGTAAACTTGGACGCCCGGGAAATGCGGCATTACTTTCTTGAGAAAAGCGGTGTCGAACGCGGAGTTGTGCCCGACAAGCGGCAGCGAACCGCGAAATCTGTCGATTCGCGCTTCGATGTCCGCGCCAAACGGCGAGCTCTCCATAAGTCGCGCTTTGTCTATGTTTGTGAGGCGAAGCATCTTCAGCGGGACAGGTTTTCTTGGCCTGACGAAAGTGGACCACGTTTCGGCGTGCCGGCCACCCTCAAACCGCACGAAGGCGATCTCTACGATCTCGTCATCGTCGGAAGAAAGGCCCGTTGTCTCCAGATCGAAAGCGACGTAATCGGGTATGGGAATTCGCGCCTCGCCTGAGGCAGAGCGCAAGATCTTTGTCGAAGGCAATTGATCCATCTCTCCATCCTAATAGCGTATAATGGATCTGTTCCGGAGGTGCTGGTCAAATGGGTATTGTCACGGTGCTGAAGATCCCTGGGGACATCGCGAAAACCGACATGCGCAACGGAGTGGCCGTCGTCATAGATGTCCTCCGGGCTACCTCCTCAATCGTCCATGCCATGACTTCCGGTTGTGAAGCCGTTATCCCTGCCATGAACAAGGCGGAGGCGCAAAGACTTCTTACAATGCACCCGAACGCTCTGCTTTGCGGCGAGGAAGGCGGCAGGAAGATCCCTGGTTTTGACATCGGCAACTCCCCTCAAGAGTACTCCTTTGAGGCGGTAGGGGGCAAGACCCTCATACTCACCACTTCCAACGGGACCAAAGCTATCCTGGGCGCCAAGTCCCGCGGCGCCGGTCCGATTTTTGTGTGCTCGTTCCTCAATTTAGGCGCCGTAGCGGATGCGGTTTCCAACAGCGCCGCTTCGAGCGTCAAAGACGTGTTCGTCGTATGCTCGGGCGCCCAAGGCGAGTACTCTCACGAAGATTACATATGCGCGGGTGGCGTCGCGCACCTTTTGGCAGAACGCGGCTTTGAGCCGGACCGCGAAGCAGAGGACGCCGGCGCGGCGTACTTGGGGTACGACGGCGACATCCTTCGGGCGCTGCTCGATTCACCTCACGGAAGGGATTTGGAGCGCATCGGGTTCGCGTCCGATCTCCCTTACTGCAGCAAAGTGAGCGTCGAGCGCGCCGTTCCCTATCTCACTTCTTCGGGCATCAAAGACTACACTTCTCATCGAGCGTAACGGGGTGACGGCAATTGCAGTACGTGGGCGTTTTAGTGGCGTTTATTTTGATTATGTACTTGTCGGCAAGAAAGGTTTCCTTGGCAAAGGTCATGTTCCTCGCGACGACTATCATCGCGCTGACCACCGGCATCGGCGTTGGGAAGATAGCCTCGACAACTTGGCACGCTCTCACCGCCAAAGAAACGTTGGAGTTGACCGCGGCCGTCCTCGCTATCGGGCTTTTTTCGACCATGATGCGCGAATTGGGGTTTCTGGAGAAGACAGTCGCGGGTCTTTCCAGTCTGTTGGGAAACGTGAAGGCGGCTATTATGGCAGTTCCCGCCCTGGTAGGCACGATGCCCGTGCTCGGCGGGGCGGCCCTGTCTGCGCCTCTCGTCGACAAGTTGGGCGGGTCTTTGGACATGTCGCCACAGTCGATGGCCGCGTCAAACATGGTCTTCAGACACGCGCTTTATCTCGTGTTTCCTTTCTCCCCTAGCCTGATCATGGCGACCAACCTTTCCGGCCTCAAAATGACGTCCATCATCGGCCGGCTGTGGCCGACAAGCGTTTTGTTCTGTGTTGCCGGATACTTCACCCACCTCCGGGGCGCTAAGCCCAGACGAGTCGAACATGCTGTAGCCGGAGACGAAACGGCGGCAACTTCATCATCAACTCCTGACCCAGATATAGGAGAAACCGGTCGCTCCTTTGGCCGCGGTTGGGGCTTCATCCAGTTCACGAAGTACGGCGGACCGCTTATAGCTGCCCTTTTGCTGGGTCTGACCCTGAAGTGGCCTCTGTGGCTCGCCCTCACTGCCGGAATGGTGATCGCTTTCGCCCTTGGCCTTTGGGAAAAGCAGCCTCTTCCGACCCTTGTCACGTTGGCAAAAGGCGCCAAGATAGAACAAGCTTTAGCCATGCTGGGAATAATGGCCTTCAAGGAGTTCGTAGCCATCTCTCCTGTGTTCCCCGCTTTGGTGGAAAAGGCCACTAGCGTTGGCATCTACCCGCAGCTTCTGGCGATCGTGCTGCCGCTCATGTTGGGCTTCGTTAGCGGCTCACAGGATACGTCCGTGGGCGTTCTGCTTCCCATCCTGGTCCCGTTGGCCGCCCCGGAAGCGGTTCGATTGGCATACGTAGGCGTATTCTTTTCGGCCAGTTTCGCAGGCTACTTTTTCTCCCCGCTACACCTTTGTCAAATCCTAACGTGCCAGTACTTCAAGGTGGACTTCACCAAGTTGTACCGCCTGAACTGGCCTGTGATGGCGAGCCTTGCCGGCGCCATAGCGACGTACTTCATGCTTTCCTTGAGAGTGGCAGGATAGTAACCGGCCGCCTGCACGGCTTTCGACCGGTGGGCGGGCACATCCTGATCATTCCAACAGAATACTCTGCAGTCCCACCGCGTTCAGGGCCGCTTGGCCGCGGTGGCAGTTGTTGAACAGAACATAAGTGTCGTCTGATTGCGCGGTCATCTGACGGATCTTCGGTATCCATTCCGACAGTTCGGACTCGTTGTAAAGATAATCGTAACGCTCCCACGCCTCTTTGTGGTTAAACCACTTGGAGGCGTTTCTGCCGTGGAACCGCAGGTATCCCGGGTTGGCGGTGACGAGGGTCACCCGCGGGAACAACGCTCTCAAATTGGGCTCGTCAACGCAGCAAAAGGCTTGGCCGGAGTCGCGGAGAGCGTCGTACACGTCATCTCTGGCCCACTCCCTGTTGCGAAACTCGACAACAGCCTGAGCCACGGGCACCATCTTCGACAATCCGGCCACGTACTGAAGGTTCTGTGGCGTGTACCGAAAAGACCACGGAAACTGGAACAAGACGCAACCCAGTTTTCCCGCCTCGGCCATGGGAGATATGCCCGTGATGAAAGTAGCGACCTCGGACGGTGCTGCCCTGCCATCCACGGTCTCATGAGTAAGGGTCTTATGGGCCTTAACGGTGAAACGAAACCCCGATGGCACTCTTCCCGCCATAGAAGCCATAGTCTTGGGGACAGGTTGGCGGTAATAGGTATAGTCCAACTCCACGCAAGGAAAGCGCTCCGCGTAGAACGGAAGGAAGTCCCCCGCCTTCATGCTCTCCGGGTAGAAGACTCCCTTCCAATCGGCGTAGCTAAACCCGGCGGTTCCAACGTACAGCACGCCAAATCCCCCCGAGCAAAGACACTGCGGGCGAGCTTCGCGCTTCAGCCCGCTATGTACTTCTCCTGCGGCCTATTCCATGAGAAGACTTCGGAATCCGAAAAGAAAAGAGATATCTCTTTGGACGCGGACTCCGGGCCGTCTGAACCGTGTACTAAGTTGTTGGAAATGTCCAAGGCCAAATCTCCGCGGATGGTGCCCGGCAACGCCTTGGACGGGTCAGTCGCGCCGACAAGCGCCCTGACGTTCCCTATCGCGTTAGGGCCTTCCAACACCATAGCGACTATGGGTAGTGCCGTTATGTACTCCACCAGCCCCGCGAAGAACGGCTTTCCGACGTGAGCCGAGTAGTGCTTGTGGGCCATCTGTTCGTCCATATGGACCATCTTCAAGCCGGCAAGTTTGAGACCCTTCGCCTCGAACCTGGATACGACCTCGCCCACCAACCCGCGTGTCATACCGTCGGGCTTAACAAGAACAAGTGTCCTTTCAATCACCGTAAGACTCCCTCTCTTTTCGCTGGCGCCGTTATGCTTTCGACCTGACTGTAGCAAAAGAATAGACCCTGAGTCCACCTAATCTCAGGGTCTATTCCTTCGGCGTACCGTCTTCGTCGCTACTTAAAATGGCACATCACCTTTCCTTGGGTATTTTAGCCCGCGCATTGCACGACCTTTTCCATGATCCCTCTCGTTACCTCAGAAGCCGTGACCTTTTCCGCTCCGAAATCCTTGACGATGGCGTTCACTGCCACCCACGGGTCAACACGCTCCCCGCACGTGAAAACGTCTACCGCCGCGTATCCCAGCTCGGGCCAAGTATGGATGGCCAAATGGGATTCGGATATTACCACTACGCCACTTACTCCTTGAGGTGAAAACCGGTGAAACGCTGTTTCTCTCACTTCCGCCCCGGCGGAGAGAGCCGCGCTGACGAAGATCTTTCGGATCCTCTCGAGGTCGTTGAGTATGCCGTACTCGCACCCGTAGACCTCAGCCAGAACATGACGGCCCAACCCCTGAATCTGCATCGTGCTCCCAGCCCCCTTTCTAAATTGTCAAAGAACGTTGGAAGAACGCCAAAACAAACGACCGCCTAATTGGACACCAAAGATGATTCTAGGAAATGATCCGGAGGGTGTCAATAAGTGAGCCGCGACAGTGAGCGGCGATCGCAAGCCACGCCTATTTCCCGAACACAGCCAAACTACCGGCGGGCGCTGCCGACACTTTGCATCTCCGGCCTTCTCTGGCAAGGCGCGACCCAACCACATTCACGGCCAAGAGGGGGGTATTGCAGTCGATGCTCAAGTGGGCCAGAACCACCTGGCGAGTGCCATCGGTCGTAAGTTCCGCCAAAGATTCGGCCGCCTGGTCGTTTGAAAGGTGCCCCAGATTTCCCAACACGCGCTTGATAAGGTAAATGGGACGACCGGAACACTTCTCCATTTGGACATCGTGATTGGCTTCGAACATGAAATACTCCGAGCCGTAAATGGCCGCGGCAACCGGCCCCGTGACATGGCCCAAGTCCATCACAAAGGCGGCCCTCTCTCCTCCCGATTCGACCACAAACCCCAAGGGCTCGATGGCGTCGTGAGGTTTCGCGAAGGCCGTCACGTTCAGACCGTCAAGCGACTCCGTTGCTCCGTCTGAGATCACCCGGCGCAGACCACGGTCCAGACGACAACAAGAGCGCGGCGCGTGAATCTCATACCACCGCCAGAATCCCATCGAAGAATAGACGGGAATGCCGAACTTTTGCGCGACGGGAGTAACCAGGCACATTGAACTGATGTGATCGATGTGTTCGTGGGTGATGAAAAGCCCGGCAAGGTCGCGGGGCTCCATTCCGAGTTCGTCCAGCCCGCGCACGAGCCGCCTCAAGGATATCCCGCAATCTATGAGGACGGGGCGGCCCGAACCGCCCCAGGCAAGGTAAGCGTTTCCCTGCGTGCTGGAACTGGAAAGTGACGCTACGCGCAACCGTTTCACCGACTCCATATGTCATACTGCGAGCCTAAAGGCATCTTCGTCAACACCTATCTTATCTCTTGTTCTGCCTTTTGGGCACGTATTCCTTTTGGGATGCCCGTCCGCAGGGCAGGTTAGGGAACGACTCTCATCGAATAGAAAGACTAAGACCTCGTTGAGTGGAGGGATCATTAGTGGACGAAGGACAGGGGACCAAAGTGATCGGGAGGGGTCCGGGCAACTTGATCTACGCCTTCTCCGCCTCTAATTCGCCTTGCGATGCGATTACGCCGGGCGAGATAGTGACTGTCGAAACCCACGACTGCTTCACCGGGGCCATTTCCACGCCCGAAGATCTATTCGAAAAGGTCGGCTGGGACCGCATCAACCCCGCCACGGGTCCTATCTTCGTGGAAGGGGCAGAGGTTGGCGACACGCTCGCGGTGGAGATACTGGGCATTAAGGTGGGAAGCCCGGGCGTGATGACGGCGGTGCCCGGCATGGGGGCCGCGGGGCACAGGATCAGCGAATCCAAGACGGTGTTGGTGCCCATAGTAAACGGCCTGGCCCACTTGCCCGGCGAGACCATTCTCGAAATCAAACCCATGATCGGCGTCATTGGCACGTCGCCTTCCGGTGAAGCTGTGCCCACCGGCACCCCGGGTCCACACGGCGGTAACATGGATACCTCGGTGATAGGCGCCGGCGCCACAGTGTACCTGCCCGTGGAAGTCCCTGGGGCGCTCTTGGCTCTTGGCGATTTGCACGCCCTCATGGGCGACGGCGAGGTCCTGATTTGCGGCATTGAGGCACGTGGGGAGGTTAGACTCAGGACGCGCTTGGTGAAAGGACTTTCTCTACCTTGCCCTATTGTGGAAACCCAAGATTCTGTGTACCTTGTGTGGTCAGAGGAGACCCTCGATGAGGCCGCGTCAAAGATCGTGGACATCGGCGCGGATGTACTCGCGACCGCCACCGGGCTTCAAGACTACGAGGCCCTCTGCCTATTGAGTGCCCGGGCAAACCTCCAGATTTGCCAGATAGTCGATCCTTTGAAAACCGTAAGGATGGAGATCCCGAAACTGCTTTTCAAGGGCACCTACCCGTGGCCCCTTTCGACTGACTAGGAAAACGGGCAACGGCAGAAAGATTGCGAATTCAGGCGTCCGGGGGGAAGTTCAATGAGCGAGGGAGCGTGCAAACTCGATCATTCGGCGTGGCCGCCCGTAGGAGAAGACCCGCTTACGGGATTACCGAATCTTTTTGCCTTTTTGTCTGACTTCAAGAATCTGGCGGGTATGCCGGCAACTGTGCTCGGGTTCGATCTCGAAGGTCTCACGCTCGTCAATTCGACCCAAGGCAGGAGCGCCGGAGACGCCAAGATCCTTGAGTTCTCCGAGTGCCTTTGGCGAGAGACCACTTCCTTTCAGGGCGCCCGGTGTTACCGTTTGGGAGGAGATGAGTTCTGCGTCTCCCTTCCCGGCGATTCCGCTGACGCTCCGAACAGATTCGTCCAAAGCATGAAAGAAGACCCCAGGTGCCCGGCCTTCACTCACTCTGTGGCGCTTTCTGATCGCGACGCCGCGACCAGAACTGACGCTCTCATTTCGGTATGGGCCTGGCTTCAAGGAGCCCCGGGACCGGGCGCCGGCCCGGCGAACGACCCGGTGCGGGGCGTGACCAGACGGCTGGTCGCCGGATTGAGCGAAGCGGTGGAACTCCTGGAAGACGCCAGAAAGCTCGCGTACACCGACGACATATCGGGGCTTCCAAACCAAAGAGCGGTATCGTACCGGATGAGAACGTACCTTTCCGGCGAAGTCGGCGGAAGTCTGCCCCTCAGCATCCTGTTTGTCGACGGCGACAACCTTCGCAAATACAACGACGAGCTGGGTTATGAAGCGGGAAACGAGATGATCAGGCGTTTGGGGAAGGCCCTTGTGGATGCTTCTTTGCCCGGCGAAATGGTCTCGCGCTGGCTCTCAGGCGACGAGTTCATGATAGTGATGCCGGGGACCGACAATCAGAAAGCGCACTCGCGGGCCTCTTCGATATGCGCCGCCGTCAAAGAAGCGTCCTCACACTGGCCCTTCCCTGTCACGGTGTCTATAGGAGTCGTGACCGCCCCAGATAGTGGCCTGGAATACCGGTCATTGGTCACACTCGCCGAGAAGGCCAACAACATCGCGAAGAAGCGCGGCAAGAACCGGGTTTGCGGTCCGGACGAAGCGGTATAAGGCTCCGCTTTAGTCAGACGTTGAAACGGACGTTTACTATGTCGCCATCCTTGACGACATATTCTTTTCCTTCGACGCGCAGTTGACCCTTTTCTTTGCACGCCTTCATGGAGCCCGATCGCTCAAGTTCATCGTAAGACACCACTTCGGCCCTTATGAAGCCCCGTTCGAGATCGGTGTGGATCTTCCCCGCGGCGGCCTTGGCCTTCATCCCTTCGGGGATAGTCCACGCCCTCACCTCGTCCTGCCCGACGGTGAAGAACGATATCAACCCGAGAGCCCTGTACGCGGCCCGGGCAAGCCTCGAGACCCCCGTCTCGTCCAGCCCGTACTCTCGCAAAAAGCCCAAACGCTCAGATTGGGGCAGTTCGGCTATCTGCTGTTCCACAACGCCAGAGAATACCGTCACCGGATACCCGCCCGCCGCGGCCTTGGCCGAGACAAAGGAGCGCCCCGGGTAATCGCCCGATATGAGCGATTCTTCGGACACATTCGGAGACAAGATGACCGGCTTCCTGGTGAAAAAGGCGAAGTTCGAAAGGTAGTCCTCTTCGTGCGGCTCGAAATCAATCTGCCGGAGCGGCGTGCCGCCATCGAGCGCGTCCTTGCACTTTTGGAGAAAGCGCTCCTCTGTGGGGCCGAGCGGCTTGGTCTTCTTGGACGCGAGGCGTTCCATCCTTTGTTCGACGGAAGTGAGGTCGGCCACGAAAAACTCCGTTTCCAAATCGTCAATGACGGTAACTTGATCGGTCCCCTCGCCTTCGGACATGAAAGTTCCGATGACGAGCACAACGGCGTCCATGACGCGGATCGAATTCAAGAACTCCTGACCCTTGTAGGGCTGGACGTCCTGGACGTCGATCCTGGCGTAAATGGTCTTCTCCGGCTTGAAGAGGGATGAAAGCCAGTCTATCCTGGGATCCGGAACCTCCATGACCCCCACCGAAGTCGCCGCCCTGGACGGCGAATCCCCCCGCACTTCCGTCAGGAGGCGAAACAAGGTGGTTTTGCCCGACTGCGGGCGTCCCACCAACCCGATCCTCATCTGAAAACCTCCACTGGGCTAGGGCTTTGCCAACTCACAGACCGCCGCTTCTATTCTGCGAAGGGCTTCTGTCAAGGTGTTTCTCGGGCAGCCCAAGTTCATACGTTGAAAGCCCTCTCCTCCCTGCCCGAAGGATGGCCCGTCGTTCAAACCCACTCTCGCCTTGGAGTTGAAGAACGCCCGCAGTTCGACAGGGGAAAGCCCCAGGGCTCTGCAGTCAAGCCACAGCAGATAGGTTCCCTCAGGCATTACGGGCTTGATGGACGGGATCCGCGTGCGGAAGTAATCGATGGCGTAATCGCGGTTGCCCTCGATGTATTCGAGCGCCTGCCCGAGCCACTCGTCTCCGTAACGGAAAGCTGCCTCCATTCCTATGAGGCCGAACAATCCGACGCTTCCCATGACGCCCGCCCTGGCTTCGTTGAAGCGAGCCCTCAAACCCTCGTCGGGGATGATCGTGACGGCGGCGTGAAGTCCGGCGAGGTTGAACGTCTTGCTCGGAGCCATACTGGTGATGGAGTTGGCGGCAAACTCTTCCCCAAGCGACCCAAACGAGAAGTGTCTTTTGCCCTTGAAGATAAGCTCGCCGTGAATCTCATCTGAGATCACCGGAACCTTGTAACGTGATGCGAGATGCCCGATCCTCAAAAGTTCGTCTCGCGTCCACACGCGCCCTACCGGGTTGTGAGGGCTGCAAAGGATCATGGCTCTCGCGTCGGGCGCAGCAAAGCATGCTTCCAGGTCGTCGAAATCTATCTCATAGTGGCCGTCGACCAGCTTCAGTTCGTTCACAATCGAGGTGCTCTTGCTATTGGTCACCGAAGACCAAAACGGAGGGTAAGCGGGGCTTTGTACGATGACCTTCCCCCCCGGGCCGGATAAGGCCCTAACAGCCGCGTTAACGGCGGCGACGACGTCCGGGGTGAAGATTATCCACGACGGATCGATCTTCCAGCCGAAGCGCTTCTCCATTCTATCAACCACCGCCGGGACCAGTCCGGAAGGAGTTCTCGTGTATCCGTAAATCGGGTGCTTGGCGCGCTCTATCAACGCGTCCACCACAGGTTGCGGCGAGGCGAAATCCATGTCCGCGACCCAAAGAGGAAGGACATCTTCGTGCCCAAAGAGGGTCTTCACGTTGTCCCACTTAGAGGATTCTGTATTCTTGCGTTCTATCGGCCGGTCGAAATCGTACTTCAACCCACATTCCCCCTAGCGCGCTTTCGCCCCGTCCGGACAAGAGCCCGCCTGGAGTCTTCCAGGCAAGGAAACCGGCGCGGCGATCTTCAGGAGAATTCGCTTTGAGCCGCCGTCTTCCCTGCCGGGCTTAGTACGAATCCAATCTCACCCGCTTGCCCAAAGCTTCCAGGCGGCGGCAAAGGTCCTCGACAACTTTGTGCTTTAGCGCCAGACTCGCCGGCAAACCGACGCTTTGGTGCGCCGGGTTGATCGCCCGTCCGACCATAAAGTGGATGTCGTCCGCCTCCAACAAGAGGGCGGCGAGCCTGCTGGGCCCGTCCGATCTGTACGCCAGATCTCTTCTCTCCGGGACCTCAGGGCTTATGACGTCCGCGACCCTGGAGAGAGTCAGTATGCCTTCGCTTACGAGGTCTACGCCATCCATCTGCCCCGTCGGAGGAATTCCGGTCCTAAGTGTGGACATGTTGACCTTAACCTGGAGGTCGGTCTCGCGCGAGACGATGATGCTGGTCGTGCCCCCGCAGATGGCTTTCTTGCCCGGCGACGCGACGAACTCCGCCACGACCCGTGAATCGTCTCGCGGGTCTATGGGGGGCCCCGCCAGGATGGTGAGCCTGCGAGGCACGCGCACTTTGACGGCGACGACTGTGGCGTCGTCTCCCGGCTTTCCCGCATAGAGCCTGTTGGTGGTCTCCGTAAGGTTATGGGCAACGGAGCCGGCGTCGTCATCTGACCCCGCCAGGCGTCGCAGGTAATCGCCTACCCTTTCATGGCCCCATCCCAGGTTCCATATGCCGCCTATGCCCGCGTGGAGCACGCCGTCGGAGATCATGACCACCCAATCGCCGGTTTTTAACCTGAAGCGACTTTCATAGACATCTCTGCCGCTGTAGGCCTTTTTCTGCCTTTCCAAAGGTAAGAGCTCAAACCCGTTGCCGTAGTAAGTTAGAGGGTTGTCGTACTCAACCAACTGGGCTTCCATGTCGGGCGTGACCATAAGCATGGTGAAAGTGCTGTACGCCAGGCGGCGCACTTCGCAAACAGGAAGGGTTCTTGCGACCGTGTCGATGACTTCCCCGACAGGAAGTCCGCCGCGAAGCATAGTCGCCGCCATCTTGGCAGTAATGGAGGAAAGTATGTGGGCCTTGACACCGCTTCCAAGCCCATCCGACATGACGGTAATCGTAGACCCGTCGAGGACCGTCTCAACGCAGTCCCCGCAGAGTTCCTCTCCGTGCTTCGTCAGTTGGGATACCGCAACCTCAACCTTTAGCTCCATTGGCGCCCGGAATCCCCTCTCTGACCACCTTCATCAGTTCTACAAGAGATATCTTCGTTTCCGCTGTGGTTTCGCCAAGGAGGCCGGCTATCTTCTGGGCCACGGCCATCTGCTTTTCTATCACCTGCTGGGCGCGGGCGATGGCCTCCTCGGTGACCTTAGCGTCTTTCTCCGCCTCGAGCCGTTCCTTGGTCACGTCCGTCAAGAAGGCCACCATCAGCCCCTGGTCAGCTAGATACAGGACCTGCTGCTCCACGATGCGATTTCCTATGGCGACCTCTCCTGTTACCCTGCTTTTTGTCTTCGCGGATTCATGGAACATAGAGCCGTCCGCAAAACTTTCTACAGGTTGACCCATGCAAGTCTTCCTTGAGGCGCCCAAGATCCGTTCGGCGGATTGGTTCATATCGACTATGGTCCCGCCGCGGGATGTGACGATCACCCCGTTAGGTGTGGCACCCACAACAAGGTTTGCCATCGATTCAGCGCGCTGTCTCATGTACGGAATGCACATCTCCAGGTCGGCCATGCCGTTGAACACCGCTATGGCCTTCTCCCGGCACGAGCTGTACCCGCAAGCGCCGCAATTGAGCTCGTCTTCAGGGGAGAACTTTCCGGTCTTTTCGAGGATCTCCGTGAGTTCAGCGGCTGTAGGCTGCTTCATATGAACCCGTTTATCCTTGAACTCGCGGTGCAGCAGTTCGGGAGGCAACAGCGATCCGAAGCTGCAATCTTCGCCGGAATCCGCCCCGTCGCCGCTCCCGATAGCCTCCTTACGGCATTCTTCCGCCCGCGATTCATACTCGATTAGTTTCGCCCTTCGGGTGAAAAGGTCC
>CAZMEF010000010.1:0-12362 GCA_964565305.1 uncultured Eubacteriales bacterium
GAAATGATGCGGAAACAGTTGGGTTTGAACGATCCGATGGTCATTCAATACTTGAGGTACATGGGCAATGTCCTGAAAGGGGACTTCGGCACCTCCTATACTACCAAACAGCCGGTGCTGAAGATGATGAGCATAAGGTTGCCAAACACTCTGGTGCTCTCCTTCGGCTCGTTGTTCCTGATCCTTATCGTCTCCATCCCCCTCGGCATCGCGCTTGCGGTGAAGCAGAACTCCGTGTTCGACAACGTCATGCGGGTGGTCACCCTTGTGCTGGCCGCCATGCCCGGTTTCTGGCTCGGTCTTATGCTTATCATCCTTTTCTCGGTTAGACTGGGTTGGCTTCCTTCCAACGGCCTTGAGAGCGTGAAGGCCAGCATCATGCCTTTGGTATGTCTTTCTGTCGCCGGGTGGACCACGAACTCGAGGTTGACGCGGGCCTCCATGCTTGATGTCATCCGGCAGGATTACATTCGGACGGCGCGGGCCAAGGGGCTCAGGTACGGCCGCATCCTCAGGAAACACGCGCTGAAGAACGCGCTTCTACCGATCGTGACCTCGGTCGGCATGGCGATAGGGCAGTGCGTGGGCGGCTCGGTGATCATCGAAACCGTTTTCGGGATAAACGGCTTGGGGAAGATGATGGTAGATGCTCTCCGTCAGAAAGACATTCCCACCATCATGTCCAGCGTCATCATCGCCGCCGTGATCATCGCTCTCGCCAACTTGCTCACCGACCTTTCTTACGCGTTCATAGATCCGCGCATCAAGTCCAACTACGTTAGGCCCAAGACGAGGCGTCCCAAGGAGGTGCAAGCGTAGAAATGGCGGAGACAGTCACCCCGAAAGCCAAGAAGAGGCGCAGTCTTTGGGCGGATGCCTGGATGCGCTTGCGAAAGAACACCACCGCCGTGATCGGTATGGTCCTCTTGGCCGGGATCCTCTTTCTCTGCATAAGCGCTCCACTTTTCATTGATTATGACGAGCAAGTCATTCACGTTAACACCAAGGAACGGCTGAAATTCCCCATCGACGGAAAGCTGCTCGGAACCGACGAACTGGGGCGAGACATCCTGGCAAGGATCATCTGGGGCGGGCGATACTCGCTTTTCGTGGGCATAGCCTCTGTCGTCATAGCGAGCTTTTTCGGTACCGCTTTGGGCGCTATCGCCGGGTACTACGGTCACAGATGGGATAGTTGGATAATGCGGGGCCTCGACATCTTTATGGCGATCCCGTCAATGCTCATGATGATAACGCTTGTCAGCATCATGAAGCCGACAGTGATGAATCTGACCATCGCCGTGAGCATGGGTTTCATTCCCGGCAAAGCGCGGCTTATCCGGGCGCAGGTGCTCCGGATCAAGGACCTGGAATTTGTGGACGCCGTGCGGGCTCAGGGAGCGAGCGACCTTCGCGTCATACTGCTGCATATCCTTCCCAACGCCATTAGCCCCGTGATCTCAAGCTTCATGATGAGCATCCCGGGCGGCATTATGACGATAAGCGGCCTCAGTTTCATCGGATTGGGCATTCAGGCGCCCAACCCGGAATGGGGTGCCATGCTTTCGAGCGGGAGAGCGTACATTCGTGACAGTTGGCACATCACCGCTTTCCCCGGCATCGCCATCGTGATAACCATCATTGCCCTGACGCTGGTGGGCGACGGTCTTAGGGATGCTCTTGATCCCAGGATGAAGGACTAAGGAGGTGTCACCCGTGGAACAAAATGGCGTAAGTGCGGAGAAACTCCTCGACATACGCGATCTCGTCGTCCAGTTCGAAACGAGCGATGGGATCGTACACGCGATAAACGGCCTGAATCTTTCGCTGAACCGCGGCGAGACGCTGGGCTTAGTCGGGGAGACCGGCGCCGGCAAGACGACCACCGCCCTGTCCGTGATGGGCCTGGTGGACAGCCCTCCGGGCAAAATACTGCAAGGAGAAATCATATACGACGGCACGGACCTTCTGACACTGAGAGAGGAAACCTATCGAAAATACCGCGGCAGCGAGTTTTCGATGATCTTCCAAGATCCCATGACAGCGCTGAACCCTGTGCTTACTGTCGTGGACCAGATCGCTGAGACCATAGCCAACCATCAGGGTCTCTCTGATCGCGATGCGACTCGTAAGGCAATAGAGATGCTTGAGCTGGTGCGCATCCCCGCGGAGCGGGCGTACGAATATCCGCACCAGTTTTCCGGCGGGATGAAGCAGCGTGTGGTCATCGCCATCGCGCTCGCCTGCAACCCCAAACTCCTGATCGCCGACGAGCCGACCACCGCGCTTGATGTGACCATACAGGCGCAGGTTCTGGACATGATGAAAGAGCTTCGGGACAGGCTTGGCACCTCCATGATCCTCATAACTCACGACTTGGGCGTAGTATCCGAGATCTGCGACAAGGTCGCCATCATGTACGCGGGCGAAATAATAGAGAGCGGGACGCTCCGGGATATCTATCTCAGGCCTTCTCATCCCTATACTGTCGGTTTGTTCGGTTCTCTTCCGAAGATCGACGAAGATGTGGAGTTTCTAGCGCAGATCGAAGGGCTCATGCCCGATCCCACCGATCTGCCTACCGGCTGCCGTTTCCATCCAAGGTGCAAATACAAAGAACCTCTTTGCAGCCAGGCGGTGCCCACGACTACAAGTGCCCCCGGCGAAGATCACTACGTCAGGTGTCTGATTTACGAAGGAAAGTTGAGCGTCAAGAGACTCGCGGAAGGGGGGCGGGCGGTATAGTCGTCCAAAACGTTCTCAAACACGATGATGACAACCATGCCGAACGCGGTGCCGGCGACGCCGGCCACTACGTAGAAGTCAGGAACCTCAAGAAGTACTTCTACACCTCCGGAGGAATGCTCCACGCTGTGGATGGTGTCGATTTCACCGTGGACAAGGGCAAGACTATCGGCATCGTGGGCGAATCGGGATGCGGCAAGAGCACGATGGGGCGTCTCATGACGCGTCTGACCGATGCCACAGACGGGGAGATCTTCATGGACGGCCAGAACATCCTCGAATTGCGGGGCAAAGAGCTGAAGGAATACAGGAAACGGGTTCAGATCATCTTCCAAGACCCCTTCTCGTCCCTGAACCCGAGGAAAACAGTTTACAACACAATAACTGAACCGTTGATGATTCACAATTTGTATCCCGACAAGGCTCTTTTGGAGAAAAGGGCGTACGAGCTCATGGATACAGTGGGGCTTGCCGAACGGCTGGTCAACTCATATCCCCACGAGATGGACGGCGGCCGCCGCCAAAGGATCGGCATAGCAAGAGCGTTGGCGCTCAGTCCTGAGTTCATCGTGTGCGACGAACCGGTGTCGGCGCTCGACGTATCCATACAGGCCCAGATCCTCAACCTCTTGAAGCGGCTACAACAGCAGTTTGGCTACACCTACATGTTCATCACCCACAACCTCTCAGTGGTTAAGCACATTTCTACGGACATTCTAGTCATGTACCTGGGTCAGATGGTGGAAAAGGCGCCGTCCCAGGATCTGTTCAAGAATCCTCGCCATCCGTACACCCAGGCTTTGTTGTCGGCCATCCCCGTGCCCACGATTGAGAAGAGGACCGAACGCATTCTTCTGCAAGGTGAAATCACCTCGCCCATCAACCCAAAGGACGCGTGCCGGTTCGCGGACAGGTGCAATTACGCCACAAAGGAATGTCACAACCAGAATCCTCCCATAACGGATCTGGGGGGCGGGCACACGGTTCGTTGCTGGAACTTCGAGCATCTGTCGAGCTAGCGCCGGCGTAGGAGCCGGCCGCGCGACGCATACAGGAGGGGCGAACATGGAGAACGATCTGTCGGGCAAAACATTTGTTCACTACAGGTCCGGCGTGTACGAAGGCAAGTTCACTTTTGGCGCAGAGAAACTTGAATGGTGCGCCGTGGACCTGCAGACTCGCGTAGAGCTAAAGCGGATCCCGTTTGAAGAACAGATGAAGGACTCGCTTTTCGACTTTCAGAAGCTTCACGATTCACTTGGGGACTATGCGGGAGCGGACTGGTCCGGCAATACGGTCACGCTTCCCGGGGGGAAGCGATACAACCGATACTGGCCTATCGGAGGCCTCATCGGCGGTCACTTTGTCATGTCCCACATTTGGGCGCAGCGTGGCGAACCGCCGGTCATGGACGTCGTCACCCTTGATGGCAAGGTGATCGCCTTCGTCATGCCGGGGCGGATATCCAGCGAGGTGCTGGCCTTGGAAGGCTACGAGGCAGTCACGCCGATCGATAAGTACAGCGATCCTATGCTATCCAAAGCCGAGTACGGGATTCGTCCCTTAGGGAACCTTTGGGTAACCACAAGAGATGGCGTCAAGCTGGCCACAGAGGTATTCCTGCCGGAAGGCGGGCCCGAAAGTCCGGAGAGCTTGAAAAGTCAAAGGAACCGTAAGGGTCCAAAGGGTCAGGTTCGGAAAAGCCGGAAGTTTCCGGCTATCGTCATCCGCACGTGCTACGGCAAGTCCAGGGATCTGTACCGTACGACCCACTGGGTGAATCGCGGTTACGCGCTTGTCATTCAGGATGTTCGCGGCCGTTCCGACTCAGATGGCGAACTCGTGCCCTTCTACTACGAAAGGGACGACGCTTACGATTTGTTCAGTTGGATCGCGTCTCAAGAGTGGTCCGACGGCAACATCGGTATGTGGGGGGCCAGCTATCTCGGCTATACCACCACCGCCGCCGCGACGAGCGGCCATCCAAACCTAAAGACCGCCATCAGCGAAGTTAACGTCGGCTCGCCTTTCTTCATGGATACGGTGCGGCGAGGGGGCGCCGTGTGTTCTTGGCCGCTTCTTTGCTGGACGCTTGCCCAGTCCGTGTCAAACCGGGTGGACCACGGAGTGTTCCGCGGCCAAACAGTCGATCCGGACAAGGCCGTGAAGATACGCCCCATAACCGAGATACCTACCGAAGTGATAGGGAAACGTTCCGGTCCCTGGGACATATGGGCGAAGCACTACCGCTACGACGAGTTTTGGGAGCACTGCGACAACACCGCTCACGGTAAGAACGTGAAGATCCCCATGCTGATCCTCTCTGGGTGGCACGACGGGGACGCGCTGGGAGTTCAAGAGACCTGGCGGTTTCTCACCG
Source organism: uncultured Eubacteriales bacterium (assembly GCA_964565305.1). Taxonomy (GTDB): domain Bacteria; phylum Bacillota; class Sulfobacillia; order Fermentithermobacillales; family Fermentithermobacillaceae; genus DULO01. The sequence continues at coordinate 5,126 of CAZMEF010000010.1, forward strand.
AGAATGACGCTCCGGGACGCCACATAATTATCGGGCCTTGGCCTCACGGTTTGAACGCGTTCCGGGATTGCCTGGATACTGCGTATGGAGACGATGCTATCGATTACGACTTTGACACCAGGACAATCCGCTGGTTCGATCGTTACCTGAAGGGCATAAAGAACGGCGAGGACGAGAAGCCTCGCGCGACTTATTACGTCGGCGGCGCAGGGGAAAACAGATGGCACTATTCTGACGATTGGAGTCCCGTCGAATCGACCCTCACCGAACTGTATTTCCACAGCGGCGGCAAGGCCAACTCGATGCACGGAGACGGCCGCTTGCTTACGTCTCCCCCCGATGACCACGCATTCGACACTTACGTGTACGATCCTGAGAATACCGCGCGCAGCGAGGGCGAGTTCGAGCCCGTCGTGTTGAACGCTAATCAGTCCCGGCAGGACTGTTTGGTATATGACAGTCCGGTCCTTACGGAACCCGTCGCGGTGGCCGGCAACATATCCACGGTTTTTTACGCGTCGTCGAGCGCGGTGGATACCGACTTCTTCGTTTCAGTCTCCGATGTCGACGAAAAGGGAGTGGCCCGGCAGATCTCCCAAAACGGCATACGCGCGGAGTTCCGGAACTGGCCAGAGGTGCCTTCGGCGCTTCTCACCCCCGGGAAGATCGAGCGCTATCACATCTACTTGCACTTCGCGGGACACGTGTTTGAGCCGGGGCACAAGATCAGGGTAGACGTGTGTTCGGCGGATTACATCACTTTCTTCCCTAACACCAACACCGGAGTTGATCCCTACACCGATCCGGATCCCGTGATCGCTGTTCAGAAGATCCACCACGGGGAGGATTATCCTTCCTGCATCAGGCTGCCCATTCTTTACGGGAAGATCTAGGGTGTCTGGGGTTTGTTGTTCCAAAGGATTCGGTACTATAGAATGAGGGCACGTTACGGATATAAAGGGGGGAGACTAGACAGGTGTTGGAAGTAGTGAGTAGTCTCCGCGTTTACTCCGAGCGACACCGCCGGTATATCGACGGGATTCTTCAGGAAATCATAGGCTACTACGGTGATAACCTTTTGGGGCTAGCCATCTTTGGGTCATTCGCTCGCGGTGAAAACCGCATGAATTCTGATTTGGACCTGCTAGTCATCCTTAACGACGCGCCCGGGAGAAGGGCCCGGCTTTCCGAATTCATTGAGAAAATAGAAATGATACACGACAAGGATGCCCAGGAGTTGTTCAACGAAGAGAACCTATCATGCGAGATTTCGCCATACATCCTTACCGAGTCCGAAGCGAGACTTGCTCAGCCCATTTACTACGACTTGGTGAACCATAGCGTCATCGTCTCCGATCGGCACGAGATTGTGTCCGGGATCATCGGTTCCATGGCTGTTCTCTTGCGGCGTGTTGGCGCGAAACGGGTGAGGAGAAACAACACTTGGGAGTGGCGCACAAATCGCTACCTGGGAGGGATTCGCCTGTGAGGGCAGACGAGTTGACAACAGCCTATCTCCAGAAGGCGGCAGTACGCTTGGAGTCTTTGATGTTCTTTCGAGATCGCGAAGCGTACTCCGATGTCGTTCGCGAGGCCCAAAGCGTGGTAGAACTCACCCTCAAAGCGCTGCTTCGCGCAGTGGGAATTGAGGTGCCTAAGATTCACGATGTCGGACGCACTCTGCTTGCTAATCAAGATCTTCTTCCCGAATCGGTGAGAGCCAATTTAGACGAGATCCGGACCATCTCAAAAAGGCTTCGTAAGGAACGCGAACTAGCCTTCTACGGTGCTGAGGACTTTGTCCCTACAGCAGAGTATGACCTCAATGACGCAACATTGGCGATTGAGGAGGCCACACTCGTATTCGGCATTGTGAAAGACACCCTATCAGACGAGCCCTAGCCGCACCAAGGCGTGAATGGCCCATAGGTATAAATCTTCCGTGGCCGCTGCCTACGCTTACTTGCTGCCCGTTTGCGTGCCGCTCGCGAATTCTCCCGCCAGGTAGCCCAGCGTCATGGCCTGGCCGTGACTGACGCCCGGACACAGCAGGGGATATGCCTGCTTGAAGCGACCGCCGACCGTGTTCCCCGCCAGGTATAGGCCTTCAATTGGAGTACCGTCGGCTTGAACAGGCTGAAGACGATCGTTCGACACCAAGCCTCCAAAGATCAGCAAGGGGTCGTTAGGCAAAGGGCACCAACCCGCGTAGTACGGCGCCGTATCCACTGCCGTGAGCCGCGAAGGCTGTTTGCCGTATTCTTCATCCTTGCCGTTCCTTGCCATCTCGTTGTAGCGGGCTATCGTATTCGCTAGGACATCCGGTGGAACTTTCATCTTTCCTGCCAGTTCAGCAACCGATTGAGCTTCCACCACATTCCCTTTTGCGATTCGTTCCGCGAGTCTCCTGTGGGTTTCGGGGGTGGCCTTCGGAATCCTGTAGAAGCCTAAGCCCATTTTCGGAAGATCCTCCGGCCAGGACGCGTCGAAAACGACCCACATTCCGCCTTGCTCCTCGGCCTGCCGGGCCATCGCTTCGGAATCCAGATCTTCATCGCAGAAACGCCGGCCGTGTCGGTTAACGAACAGGAACGCGCACGTTCCCATCGCGTGGGTTAGATCCATGAGGGGGGCATGAGGCACGCGCTCCATCTGGGCCCCGATCCATATCGCCATCCTGTGACCTTCGCCCGTAGAGGTCGGGATCAAGCCCAGCTGAATATCCTGATTCGGGAAGTAGTAGTCAACCATTTCCCTGTTTGCGCTGTAATCGCCGGTGGCGAGCACTATGCCTCTGGCGGCCGTAACGCGCACGTGGCGACCGTCTTTGGTCTTGGCGATGACCGAGTCCACCTTGCCTTGGCCTTCGCGAGGGATGCGTACCACCTGCGTATCATACATGATCCTTACGCCTTCGCGGCGAAGATGTTCTTCCACTTCTCCCAACCAGGCGCGAACGTTGGCATCCGGGCCGCCCAAGCGGTGGCACGTGGGGTATTCGCGAGTGTACTCCATCTCCGGAACCCAACCTTCGGGCGCGCCGCTCGGGGGCCATTTGTCGACGATCACAGGTTCATCTCTGGTGGGAATCACCAGATAACCTTCCATCCCCAGCTGTTCGGTAAGGTCCAGCGCGGTGTCCATGACTCTGCCGCTGTTCTTGGCCCAAAGGCGGTAGATCCACTGATGCAACCTGGCTCCCTGAACCTTCATGTAGTCGCGAAGCACTTCATCCGGGTCGATGGCGATGCCGACCTTCCTGTGAAGGCGAGAGTTTAGGGCGGTGATATCGCCCCCCCGGCCGCTGAAGGTCGGGGCTTTCTCGAGGACCAGGACGGAAACGCCCGCCTTGTGGGCTGCATACGCCGCCATTAGCCCGGATATGCCGGCACCGACGACCACGACGTCGGCCATTTCTTCGCTTACGATTTCTCCCGACGGTATGGGAGGCGGCGGCACCAGAAAAGCCGGCGTGGCAAACTTGTCGGGACCTTTCTGTCGGGTCTCCACGGATGCATTCCCCCAAATGTACTCATCTGCGCGTACTTGCCTTACGCACCTTTCGACCCAAGGGGTTGGAAAATCCTGCATCACGCAACTCGTCTAAACCGACTTCTCTTTCCACTTAGCCGCTTTGAACCAGTAGTAACTCGCGGTGGCTTTGAACAGACCGTCAGCCGCCATGGCCCACCAAGCGCCCGACACGCCGGTCCGAACAACGTTGATGAGGACGTAAGTCATGGTTACACGAATCAGCCAGTTGCCCACGAGCGTGACCCACATGGGGAATTTGGTGTCGCCCGCTCCCCTGAGCCCCCCCGTCAGGACGAACCCAAAGGCCTGAGGGATCTGGCAGAACGCCATAATTCGGAGATACACCGACCCGAGCTCGATTACCTCGATATCGCGGGTATAAAAGCCCATAAGGAGCTGCGGGCAAACCAAGAACACGAGTCCGACGGTGCCGACAAACAGGCACGCTATCTTCAACGCCTCAAAAGTGCTGCGTTTAGCCCTTTCCGGGTCTCCCGCTCCTAGGTTTTGGCCTACAAGAGTCGTTGCGGCCACCGAAAACGCCTGCCCGGGCATATACGATATGCCTTCTGCGTTGACGCCGATCGTGTGGGCCGCGTATGACACAGTGCCAAGTCCGGCGACCATTTTCTGATACACGACCGAACTGCCGCTCATGATCACCCGCTCCCCCGCGCTCGGGATGCCGATCCGAAGGATGCGGCCCATGACCGGCTTATCGACGCGGAAATCTTCCCTTAACCTGGGCGGCAGGACCGTATGCCCCCAGAGGTAGAAGACGAAAAGAAGAAGTCCTCCCCCCACCCGCGCCGTGGTTGTCGCCAATCCCGCCCCGAGGACTCCCATCGCGGGCACGCCAAGGAGGCCGTAAACCAGTACGAGGTTCAACGCGAAGTTAGCGATGCTCACCAGGATATTTATCTTCATCGGCGTCCTCGTGTCTCCCGCTCCCCGAAGGGCTCCGGTGAGTACCGTCGACATCCACATGAAAAAGAGGCCCGGGGTCATGACCCGAAGGTAGCGAGTGCCTTCCGCGACGATTTCGGGCTCGGCCCCCATCCAAACGACGAGGTCTCGCGCGAACAGCCCGACTCCGACCGCGCCTGCGATAGCTACGAGAAGCGATAGCAATACTGCCTGCCCCGCTGCGTGAGTTGCCCCTCTTTCGTCCCCCGCGCCCATTGAACGGGCGACAACGGCAGTTGCCGCTACGCCGAGTCCAGTGAAAAGGCCGTAGAGCACGTTGAGCGGGGCCATTGATAGTCCGATGGAGGTCACGGCCGACGCGCCGATGCGGCCGACCAGCGCCATGCTCACCATCTGGGCAAAGGTCTGAAGGAAACTCTCGGCCATAACGGGCCAAGCGAGGCGCATCACTTTCGCCCTGATCTCTTTCCTATCAGGCCTGCCAGGTATGTCAGGCCTAACAGGGATACGACTCAGCGACGCCTCTCCGGTGGGCAGGGGCACAGGCTCCGTCTCCAATCGAATTATCTACCGCCACTTGATCCTATCCATTCTAGTCCAAAGAAGACGAGACGCATAGCCTGGAGAGCAGGTGTTTGTCCAATGTAGAGGAGACGCACAGCCTCGAGAGCAGGTATTCTCGCGGGGATGATAGCCGGGTTCAGCGCACGACCGCGTCGACGCCTCCGGATCCCACTAGCGTGACCACCATGTGGTTTGGAACGCACGCGACGGATTGTCCGGCCCGCGAGATCCATCCGGTTTTCCAGCAGATGTCATCGGGACAGATCCCGTCCGATTCCGGGCTTACCCTGGTCTTGTTCTGGCCGTAATCGATATATGCTGTGCCGCCTTCGACCTTGATGGGTTTTGTCTGTATCTCGGGACTTGTCACAGGGGCTGCGAACACGACTTGGCCGTCCACCCGAACGACCACCGACAGTTGTGATGAATCGCGGGGCACAAGATAGATTGCGCCCCAGATGGCTAGGATGAGGGCGACCGCCACTCCGATCACGACAACGTCGCCCTTGGTCACAGGGATCCCCCGCTTCGTTACGCGTCGCCGCCTTCACAGGCTGCGTCGCGGTCCTAACAGTCTACGCCATTGACTCCAAGAGCAGGGACGACCAAGTCTCAAACTCGCCCTGTAAGTGCAGTTTGGAGACTTCGACCCACGCCCCTAGCATTTTGTCCGTCTCCCGAACCGCCAGAAGAGGAGAAGGCATATGGACAACCGAAACCAGCCCCAGATGGACCTTCCCGACCTCAGTCTCGTCGTCATTTAGTAGGCCGAGCATTCCGATGGTCGGGGCGCCCGCGAGAGCCACTTCTTCGCGAATCTCCCTCATGGTGTTGACCATGGCCAACTCCCTAAAGTCAGATATCCTGCGACGCCCAGGCCACTTTATGGTGGACACAGGATTGAGGTGCCCGCCCACCCCCACGGACAAAAGTCCGTGAAGGCGTCCCTCGCTCTGGGTCGAGAGCCTTTTCATCACGAAGATGCGCTTGCTTGAGACGAACAAAGTGTACGACACCAGCTGTTTGTACGTGGGGTCGTTCTCCACCGCAGAACGCTTAAGAAAGACGCTCTTCTTTGCCAAAGGCCGCCACAACTCCGCCGAATCCTTTCTGAGTCCCCTCCACGGGCCCACGGCGCCGTAAAGGTCGTTCGTAGGAACGCACAAGACCATTTCGGGTCCAGCCGGAACAGAAGGTATCACGGCTTAGTCATGCCCCTTTTAATCGCGATTTGTCCTGCGTGCCGTGCATGCTGGGAACGACATCCTAGATACTATCATATCTTGTCTCTCCTCATAATAAGTTTCATTAACGAGGTGGTAGACATGTCCTGGAGGAGCGCGTACCAGGAAAAAGGGCGTTATCGAGCGAGAGAAAGCAAATTCGCCGGGAGCGCGGAACTCAAAGCCCTACCCACTTGGGCGAAGCAAGCCATCATCTGCTGCTTCATACTGACAGTGCTCTTGGGCGCGTCCGCGTCCAGAGCGGGATTGGCAGGGGTGGTTGCGACTTACGCCAAGGGCGCCGTAGAAGGGGATCTTTCGTTCGATCAGGTCAAGGCATGGGTTTTGGCGGTGCCTGAGCATCTCGGCAAGTTGGCAGATCTCGATATCCGTGGTTTCTGGTCGGGGCTCGGCAAGGGCGATCCCGGCGACTTAGCGTGGCCCGTTTCGGGACAGGTCAGCTCGTACTACGGATGGAGGCCCAATGAAGATTCGGCGGGCTCGTCTTTGCACGAGGGCATTGACATCGATGCGCCGTCCGGGGCTTCTGTCGCGTCCTCGCTGGATGGAGTCGTCGTCAGCGTCTACGAATCGCCAACTTACGGGCTAGTGATCGAGATCGAACACGCGGGCGGATTGACAACTTTGTATGGGAATCTGGGATCCTCCCTCGTTGAAGCATCACAAAGAGTGAAGAAAGGCCAGTCCATAGCGACAGTAGGTCAAGGCGGTGAAGGCGACCGGCCGCACTTACATTTTGAGGTTAGAAAAGACGGCCTGGGGCTCGATCCTATGCCCATTCTTCCGCCACTGGTCAAAGGACCCTAACGAAAGGGCATGGGCGCTTTGTGCCTTCCTATCGCAAGAGTCGGCGGCACCAAGGTATATGTCCACCTGACTTTCGTTCTTGTTGCGGTCGTTCTGGCGCTTTCGGGCTACGCGCTCCATCTCGCCGTGTTTTTAGGAAGCCTCCTCTTCCATGAATTCGG
>CAZMEF010000010.1:12372-21474 GCA_964565305.1 uncultured Eubacteriales bacterium
TATCCTGGCGGCATCCCTAATGGGGGCAGAGGTTGATAAGGTGGTCGTCTGGCCCATCGGCGCCATGGCGACTCTAGAGCGGTCGTGGCAACTAACGCCTGCGGCCGAGGGTTTTGTCGCGGTCATGGGTCCGGTCCACAGCGGGGTCCTTTTGGCCATCGCAGGCGTCGTGCAGCAGATCCTACTCAAAAACGGCGTGACAAACCCGGCAGGCGAGTATCCTCTCATTGACCTTCTGATTAGAACCAACCTCTATCTATGTTGTGTGAACCTGATACCGTGTTTGCCGCTTGACGGGGGCAGGTTGTTGCGCTCCCGAATGGCCGTCAAGCTCGGGTATGCCGAAGCATCGGACCGCCTGATCAAGTTCGGGCTTTGGTGCGGCGCGTTGTTGAGCTTGGTCGGGCTTCTCACCCTCGTGGCGGGCCGGACGGTCTTCCTCGCGCTCGTTACCGGGCCGGTCATATTCTGGGGGGCAGTAGAGGAACGTCATGACGCCACAGCCAAGAAGATAATGGGGCTCCTCACCAGGGCCGAACGGTTGGGACAACAGAACTCCATCAGGGTAGAAGAGATCATGGTATCGGGCGATGCGCGAGTCAAGGATGTGGTTAAAAAACTGCGACCGTCCCGATACAATGTCATCGTTGTGGCCGGGAAGGGCATGAACGTGATTGGAAAAGTGACAGAGGCGAAGCTCCTGGAGGCCTTTTACCGCGGTGAAGTTGCCAGGCCTGTTCGAGAGTTATGCGAGCGTCCGAAGGGGTTCCTCTAATTGTATTGACTGGGTTATAATGTCCTGTGAGGGATGCCGCGAAACGCTTGTTCCCGCGAGCCTTCTTTAAAGGATAAGTTAAGTATTGCTCCAAATTGATTACACGCGGATCTCGTGGGACGATCTGAGACGACAACTGGGCAAAGTCCAAAAGCCGGCCAGGTACGTTGGCGGAGAGACAAATATTATCATAAAAGATCTACACGAAGCGGATGTGCACTTCGCGTTGGCTTTCCCTGACGCTTACGAAGTCGGCGCAAGCCATCTCGGTTCGCAGATCCTGTACCACGTTCTAAACTCGGATGAGAAGATCGCCTGCGAACGGGTTTATTCTCCATGGTATGACATGGAGGAGATCTTGAGGGCCAAGTCATGGCCTCTCTATACGCTCGAAACGCGCACCCCGCTTTACGCCTTCGATATCGTGGGATTCTCGCTTCAGTACGAACTGACATATACTAACGTCCTCGCCATGCTAGATCTAGGGCGCATTCCGCTCCGCTCGCGCGACAGAGACGAAAACCACCCGTTAGTGATAGCGGGCGGGCCGACGGCGATGTCGCCGGAGCCACTTGCGGAGTTCATCGACGCTTTTGTCTTGGGCGATGGGGAAGAGGTCGTTCTGGAAATCGTGGGCGCATACAGGGAATGGAGACTTTCGGGAAGCCCGAAGCGAGATCTGTTCCGGCGCATGGCCGCAATCGAAGGTGTGTACGTTCCATCGCTCTATCAGGTGGATTACAACCCAGACCGCACCGTCGCGCGGGTTTCCCCCATCGAGGGTTCAGGCGCGCCGGCGACTGTCAAACGCCGGGTTTTGGGCTCCCTCGAAGAAAGCCCGTATCCCCAAAGGCCTTTGATCCCGCTCCTGCCGCCGATCCACGACAGGGCTGTCGTAGAGATTTTCAGAGGATGTACTCAAGGATGCAGGTTCTGCCAGGCAGGTATGCTATACCGCCCCGTAAGAGAGAGGGATCTAGACGACGCCGAGCGTATGGCCCAGGAAGCTCTGGCGCTTTCGGGCTTCGACGAGGTGTCTCTCGTATCTTTGTCCTCGGCCGACTATTCTTACATTAAGGAACTGGTATCGGACCTTTTGGCGAACCCTTGCGGCGCCAAAGTTTCTCTTCCTTCGCTTAGGGTGGATTCTTTTTCGGTCGATCTGGCCCAGGCTCTCGAGGGCTCAACGAAATCGGGGTTGACGCTTGCGCCCGAAGCCGGATCTCAAAGGATGCGGGACATTATCAACAAAAGGGTGTCACGCGACGACATACTTGGCGCGGCATCTCGTGCGTTTTCGGCGGGCTATTCCAGAATGAAGCTTTACTTCATGATAGGGCTGCCCGGTGAAAGAGACGAAGACGTACTGGCCATCGGAGAACTTGCGACATCAATTAGGAAAATCGGGCGTGACTTGGGGCGCCGCCCAACGATCGTCGTTTCCGTTTCCGGTTTCGTGCCCAAGGCACACACGCCCTTTCAGTGGGAAGAGTGCGTCGAGCCCCAAGAACTGGCTAGAAGGCAGCGTCTTCTTAAGGGGGCCTTGCGTGGTCCGGGCCTGGAGTACCGCTATCATGATGCCGCGCTTACCGCACTTGAAGCCGTTTTCGCGCGGGGAGACCGGCGTCTCGCCGGGGCCCTTGAACTTGCCTTTCGTAAGGGATTGCGGTTCGACGCTTGGTCTGAGGGTCCCAAGGGCGACGTGTGGGAAGAAGCCCTGCGGGAATCGGGAATCGACGTTCGTTTTTACGCTCACAGGGAGCGTTCTGAGAACGAGGTTCTTCCGTGGGACCATTTAGAGTCAGGCGTTAGCAAGAGTTTTCTTTTGGATGAGAGGCATAACGCTCATTCAGGCGCTCTCACTCTGGACTGCAGGACCGAGGGCTGCACCGATTGCGGAGTCTGTCCGTATTTGGGCGTGGACATACGATTGGCGAAGGCGATGGGGAGAGATTCTTGAGAGTCCGAGTCGTATACTCAAAGGGAGACAAAGTTCGTTTCTTGGGGCACCTGGACGTCGCCAGGATCGTCCAAATGTCTGTGAGGCGCGCGGCGTGGCCCGTCAAAATGTCAGAAGGCTACGCCCCGAAGCCCAAAATAGCATTCTATTCGCCGCTTCCGGTCGGGACCGCGGGCGAAGAAGAGCTGTTCGATGTAGTGCTGGATGAGGTTCGCCCGGTCATCTCGTTGGCCCGGACTCTGTCCGCGTCTTTGCCGGCGGGGTTTCTTGTGAAGGAAGTGCGCCCCGTGGCGCCGGGCGATGAATCTTTGGAAACGCGCATCCATGCGTCAGAATACCTGCTGGACTTGAAAGGGGTGGACAAGGAGAGTCTGTCCGGGGCTTTTCTGGCGTTCATGGGGGAACGTTCGGTTTTCCTTGAGGTTTTGCGGTCGAAGAAGAATCAGACCGTGGATCTCAGGCCGTTTGTCGTGCAAGCGGAAGTTTTAGCTTTACAGGGTCTTGGGGAGGGGCGAGTTCAGGCCGTCATGGTCATTAGGCATGAATCGGGCCGGACAGTCCGTCCGCAATGGGTTTTGGAATCTCTTGCGAGATTCGGGATGGCCCTAGATCCTAGGGAAGCAATTATTGACAGAAGGAAGATACTATTTGAACAACATCGAGGAGATCCTATCGCCGGCGAAAGCCCCGAAGAAAAGGGCGAGGTACAGGCCGACGAGGGCAAGACAGAAGACGGGGGTCGCTACGAGCCCTCTTTCGAGGGCGAACCTTAATAGAGAAATTCTAGTGAACGTGAACCGCGACGAAACAAGGGTAGCCCTCGTAGAGGACGGGGCCGTCGTTGAGTTTTACGCTGAGAAGCCCAGCGACCACAAGACACCTGGAAGCATTTTCTTGGGCAAGGTGACCAATGTGCTACCGGGGATGCAGGCGGCTTTCATTGACATAGGCGAAGAGAAGAACGCCTTTCTCTACGTCGATGACGCGCTCCTACCGCCCAACCTTGAAGACGCGGACGAAGAGATTCGCCCCTCGCGCTCGAGACGGAAGAAAACCATTTCCGAACTGGTCAAGCAGGGTCAGGAAGTGCTGGTGCAAGTGGTCAAAGAGGCCATCGGCACGAAAGGCGCGAGAGTGACCAGGCACGTTACCTTCCCGGGAAGATACAGCGTTTTGATGCCCACCGTGAATTACGTTGGGGTATCGAGGCGTATCACCGACGACGAAGAAAGGCAGCGCCTTCGCAGGATCGCCAAAGAGACGAAGCCCAAGGAAATGGGCATTATCGTCCGGACGGTTGCGGAGAAAAAGACAGAAGAGGAGCTCGAAAAGGACATCCTTTTCCTGCTCAAGCTCTGGGAAAAGGTGCAGTCTGACGCCAACGCGCCCGGCATCAAGGCGCCCGCTTTGGTCCATAGGGATCTTGGCCTGGTCTTCAGGGTCGTAAGGGACGAGCTGAACCAGGATACGACCCGGCTGTTGGTTGACGACGTCGTGGCGTACGGCAAGATCCTAGACCTTCTGGACGCCGTCTCGCCGGAAATGAAGGACAGAATCGTATATTACCGCGACAGGGAAACGCCGCTTTTTGAGTTATACGGGGTTGAACACGCCATAGATCGCGCCCTTCAGCGCCAGGTGTGGCTCAAGTCAGGCGGGTATATAGTGATCGACAAAACCGAGGCGCTGACAGTCATAGACGTGAACACCGGACGTTTCGTGGGCTCCAAGAGCCTTGGGGACACGGTTTTCAAAATCAACATGGAAGCGTGCGGAGAAATAGCCCGGCAACTAAGATTGCGGGACATCGGCGGCATCATTGTGGTCGATTTCATCGATATGGAGAGCGAGGAAGAACGGAACGCCCTCGTCCAAGAACTCGAGAAGGCCTTGGGGCACGACCACACGAAAACTGTCGTGGTAGGGATCACCGACCTGGGGCTGCTTGAGATGACGCGCAAGAAAGTCCGTCAGTCCATAGACGCCAACATGACCAGGGTCTGCCCGTATTGTGGCGGCAGGGGCTTTGTCATGAGCGAGGAAACGGCGGCGGGCAAAGTGAGGCGGGAGATACGCAAAGTGCTTGCCACCTCTCAGCAGGAGGCTGTTCTGGTAGAGGTGAATCCCGCGGTAGCCGTTCACATTCTGGGTCCTTCCGGCGCTGAATTGAGGGCGCTCGAGCAAGAGACGGCGAGGAGCATCTTCGTCCGGACTTCTTCGGACTTGCACTTGGAAGAAGTGAACGTCAAAGCGCTGGGCACCAAGGAGGAGATCGCGGCCAAGGCGGGGGAAAACCAGGTTTCTTGACACCATTTTGGGCCTCATGCTAGACTGTAGCGGTGTCTTTGCATTGGTATCCAGAGTAGGGGGTTCCAGAGTTGTTCGCCATACTTGAGACAGGCGGTAAGCAGTACAGGGTCGCTCCGGGGGCGACTCTACGCATAGAAAAGATTGACGGGGAGCGTGGCGATGCCTGCTCCTTCGAAAAGGTACTTGCCGTATCCGACGAGTCGGAAACAAAAGTGGGAAACCCTTACGTTCCGGGCGCCAAGGTCAGCGGGACAATCCTCCGGCAAAGCAAAGCCAGAAAGATTCTGGTTTTCAAGTACAAGTCCAAGGCCAACTACAGGAAACGTTACGGACACAGGCAACCTTTCACTGAGGTTCGTATAGACTCCATAGGCTGATATGGTTAACGTGACTCTTTTCCGCGATGCGCTTGTGGATGGCACCGGGACAGCGTCCCGGACCGTGCTTGTGGGCTTCGAGGTGAAAGGTCACGCCGATTTTGCGCAGCGCGGAGTCGATATCGTCTGTGCGGGGGTCTCGGCGATGGCGCAGTCTACCGCGTTGGGGCTTTCGGAACTGCTTGGAGACCGGGTTCAATGCGAGAGGAGCCCCGGATGCCTGCGGTTTTCGATGTCGAAGGACCAGGCCGGTTCTGACGCAGCCGTTGCCGTCATGAGAAGTCTGGAGTTGGGGCTTGCGTCCATTTCGAGAGTTCATCCGGACTACGTCCGGGTCGAGTATCGGGACAAGTGAGCATAGAGGCACGCTAGAGACGAGAGCACGTAAGGAAGGAGGGGTCGATGTGTTTGAGATCGATCTCCAACTGTTCGCACATAAGAAGGGAATGGGCAGCTCCAGGAATGGCCGCGATTCCAAGCCCAAAATGCTCGGGGTGAAAAGTCATGACGGCGAGTTCGTCACGTCCGGCAGCATAATCGTTCGCCAGCGCGGGACGAGGATTCACCCGGGGCGTAACGTTGGCTTGGGCCGGGACCACACCATATTCGCCAAGGCCGATGGTCTGGTTTCTTTCGCCCGGAAGGGGAAGAATGGCAAGATCGTCTCCATACTGACGCCTGACACCCCGATGCCGGCCGTCCCCCCGTTGACAGGCCCTGTTACAGGCGACGAGGACAGCTAGACCCAAAAAGGGATATAGGGTTGGTTAGGCTTTTGGCGGCGGAGCGATCCGCCGCTTTGCGTCACGTTCACGTGGGCATCGTAACAGTGGCTTCAAGTAGAATCGTTCAGGAGGTTTTGGGCAGTGTCTTCGCGCTTTATCGATAAGGCCAAGGTGCATCTTCGTGCCGGAGACGGAGGGAACGGCTGCGTCGCGTTCCGGCGCGAGAAGTATGTCCCGCGGGGCGGGCCGAGCGGTGGCGACGGCGGAGACGGCGGGGATATCCTGTTCAGGGTCGACTCCGGACTCAACACTTTGTACGACTTCAGATACCATCCTCACGTTATGGCCGAAAACGGCAGGCCCGGCATGGGAGACAAAATGTCTGGAAGAAGGGGCGAAACTCTCATCGTCGCCGTGCCTCCGGGGACCACAGTGATAGATGCCGATACAGAAGAGATACTGGCAGACCTTACGCAGATTGGCGACGAAGCGACTCTGGCCAAAGGGGGGCGCGGCGGGCGGGGCAATCAACACTTCGCAACCGCTAGAAACCGCGCGCCGAGGCATTGTGAGCCCGGGAGCCCGGGTGAGGAAAGGACCGTGCTTTTGGAACTCAGGTCCATCGCCGATGTGGGCCTCGTCGGTTTTCCCAACGCAGGCAAATCCACGCTGCTTCGTGCCATTTCAGACGCGACCCCCGAAGTGGCGCCCTATCCGTTCACGACTCTAACGCCCCACCTTGGGGTGGTGACCGTCCCGGGAACCGGGGACCAGAGGTTTGTTGTCGCCGACATTCCCGGCCTTATCGTCGGGGCTAGCGAAGGCAAGGGCCTCGGCAGGGAGTTCCTAAGGCACATCGAGCGGACATCAATTCTCCTTTTTGTGGTCGACGCCGCCGGTTTCGAAGGAGACCCGGTCAAAGATCTTTCCGACATCATGGATGAGGTTTCTTCCTACAGCCCCGACATGAGGAAAAAGCAAAGTTTCGTGGCTCTGAACAAAATCGACTTGTTGAGCGGGCCTGAAGAAGTGTCTCTTCTCGTCGAAGCCCTTGAAGAACGAGGCATGCGGGTCGTTCCCATATCCGGCAAGGAAAAACTGGGTATGGACCAACTGATCTCGCAGCTTTTCGAGACTCTGTCTATTCGAAACGCCATCCCTTAGGGAGTCCTAGAAGGAATTTCCGATTTTACGGAGAAATGACGAAACGATACAGAGTTTTCACATGAGTCTGGGCTTTTGGTCTAGTGTCTTGGAGGCGTACGTGTGACTGCGATCGGAATAATGGGCGGAACGTTCGATCCTATTCATCTTGGGCATCTTCGGGCCGCAGAGGAAGTGCTAGAGGGATTCGGGCTCGACCGCGTAGTGTTTGTTACCTCGGGTACCCCTCCTCACAAGGAGGCACGGACAGTCAGCGCGTCCGAGCACCGGCACAACATGACCGGTCTAGCGATCAAAGATAACCCCCGATTCGAGGCTTCGCGCCTGGAGATCGACAGGCAGGGCCCTTCTTACACATTGGACACGCTACGGTTTTTCCGTGAAACCTGCGGCAAAGACTCATCGCTCTACTTCATAACAGGCCTTGACGCGATATTGGGAATCCCGTCTTGGAAAAGCTATCGAGAGCTCCTATCGCTCGCTGACTTCGTCGCAGTGACACGTCCGGGATACGATGTTTCCTCACTCGAGGGCCTCAGAGAGGTTCTGGGGGACCCGCTGTTCGCCAAGATCCACACATTTCACGCGACGCTTATGGCGATTTCGTCTTCGGACGTGAGAAGCAAAATGAAAGAGGGAAGATCGGTCAGATATCTTGTGCCTAACGACGTGGTGGCGTATGCGGAGAGGGAACGCCTCTATGTCGACTGATGACCGGGCTTTTTGCCGTTATGGTATCGGCCGGACGAGCGATTAGCGACGCCGTTCGTGACGGACAGGCTCTGTGCGGAAGGGGGTGACCTGAGTGAAGACTCTTTACGTGGGAAATTTGCCTTGGAGTACTACCGACGAGGAGTTGGCCGAAGTGTTCAGCCAATTTGTCGAAGTGGTGAGTTGCCGCATAATAACAGACCGCGGGACAGGACGTTCCCGTGGGTTCGGCTTTGTGGAGGTTAATGACGCTGATGCCGAAAAGGCCGTTGAGGCCGTGAACGGGACCATGCTCGGAGGCCGTCAGATACTTGTGAACGAAGCCAGGCCCAGGCAGCAGAAGTATTGATAGAAGTATTGATTTAGCGTCCGCATAGGGAACGATGGCCTCCCCGTCTGCGTCAAAGCAGAAGTGGGAGGCTTGCGTTTCCGTATACTTGATGCAAGGCGCGATCTGTGTAGTGAGCGATCCGCATGGCTTTTTCGCTCTTCATGATATTGCCATGGGTGCTAAACTCGTAATGCTATATGTGGGGACGAGCCTCACTGTATAATGATAAAACAGTCACAGTTTGGATGAATCGTTTGAAACGACAAACGGCGGTGGTTGCCCATGAGGTCTCGCAGGCTGAGGAAGTCGGCTTCGCAAACAGAAGCGAGCGAGATGGAGGAAACTAAGGTATTCCAAAGAGATAGTGTTTCGCGCAAGTCGGGCCGATCTTGGATCACGGCTATCGCGGTTGTGTTTGCGGCTGCCCTTTTGTTTGGCGGAGGAGCGCTTGTGGGATTGTATCACTTCGCCTCTGAGCCTTCTGACGAGCTCATCCCGCCCGAGGCCATGGAAGACTTCGCCGGAAGGATAAACGTTCTCGTGATGGGCATCGATACCGGTGTGAACGGGGGAGGGCCGGTATCTCCCGACGGTAAGAGGTCCGACGTCCTCATGCTAGTCAGCATCGATCCCGAAATGCAGGAGGCAAGCATCCTTTCCATCCCGCGGGACACTAGGACTTTTATCCCAAACAAAATTCAACAATACAAAAAAATCAATCACACCCACACATACAACAATCCAAAATT
>CAZMEF010000010.1:21484-22612 GCA_964565305.1 uncultured Eubacteriales bacterium
GCCCACGCGTACGGCGGTCCGGAATTGGCGATGGAGACCGTCAAGGCGCTTTTGGATGTTCCAATACACCACTACGTTAGAGTGGATTTCGCCGCCTTCAAGAAGGCTGTCGACGTACTTGGCGGGGTCGATTTTGACGTCCCCCAAGATATGTACTACAAAGACGAATTTCAAGACTTGACCATAGATATCAAGAAAGGCCCGCAGACTCTCGACGGTGAAAGGGCCTTGGAGTTCGTGAGATTCAGGTCCTACATCAACGGGGACATCGGGCGGATACAAGCCCAGGAAGCTTTCCTCAAGGAAGTGGTGAAGAAGGCTTTTAGCTTATCAGGTGCGTTCAAACTGCCCGATCTCGTCTCGGAATGCCTGCCGTACTTCAAGACGAGCCTTATCCCGCAGGACCTTCTTTATCTGGGAGAGACTGTCCGCAAAATGAAGCCCGAAAGCATAACTATGGGCATCGTACCGGGCACCGATCAGTGGATAACAGAGGGCGACACTAGATTGAGCTATTGGATACCCAACGTGCAGGCGATGTCCTCTGCGGTTGACGAGATGATCAGGGGAGTGAGCAAGGAGAAGAACGGGCAGGTCTGTGTGGCTATTCAGAATGGTTGCGGGATTACGGGCGCCGCCGACATGTTGGCCACAATCTTGAGAGATCAGGGGTTCCAGGTCGTCTCTGTGGGCAACGCGGCAACTCAGGATTACGCCGCGACACGTGTGCTCTCCACGGGCGACAAAAGGGATTTTCAGGCTCTTGTTGCCCGAGGGCTCCGGTCGCTGTGCCCAGAGGCCAAGGCATACAAGTCTAGCGAAATCCCCGAAGGTGCGGACGTCCTCGTCATAATCGGAAAAGACTACAAAGCGCCCAGCCGAACCGGGGGATACTAGATCTAAGACGAGAAGGCGCCCGAAAGAGAATCCTGGGATGGGCGTTTTTCTGTAACGGAGGTAGAAGTCAATAAGAAAAGGAAGACCCGTTCGGCAGACGGCCGGGAGAGACGACTCCAAGAAGCTCGCCTTGGCTGTCGCCGCTTATTTGGATGACGCGAAAGGCGCCAGAGTTACGGTCTTGGACGTCCAAGAGATGACCCTCATAGCGGATTATTTTGTCATCGCCTC